>CAIXXI010000297.1 GCA_903923345.1 uncultured Burkholderiales bacterium
GCATCGAGCTGGTCGGCGCACAGCCATCTGGGCATCTGGCCGATCTGGAAGGCCGGCACGCCTGCGCAGAAGCTGCGGTATTTCCAGCCGGCGCTGAGCGGCGAAAAGATTGGCGCGTTCGGTTTGAGCGAACCCGATGGCGGCTCGAACGTGCGGGCGCTGAAAACCCGCGCCACGCGGGTCGATGGCGGCTGGAAGCTGGATGGCAGCAAGCTCTACATCACCAATTCACCGATCGCCGATTTCGTGCTGGTCGCAGCCCGCACCCGCGCGGACCTCGGCATCGATGCCATCAGCCTGTTCATCGTCGAGCGCGACAGCCCGGGTTTCGAGGTCTCAACGCTGAAAAAGGAAGGCATTCGCAGCTCGGAGACCGGGCTGATTCACATCGACGGCGTGTTCGTGCCCGATGACCGACTGCTCGGCGAGCAGGAAGGCACTTACCCGCTGATCCTGGAGTCCCTGAGCGAAAACCGCGTTGGTGTGGCCGCCAATTCGCTGGGTCTGGCGCGTGCGGCGCTGGAGGCGTCAGTAGCCTATGCCGGCGAGCGGATCGTGGCCAACAAGCGCATTGGCGACTATCAGGCGATTGCCCATCGACTGGCCGACATGGCGGCTGACATCGAAGCGGCGCGTTGGCTGGTCTATTACGGCGCCTGGTGTGTCGATCAGGGCACGCTCACCCCCGATCTGGCCGCACGCGTCAAGCTGGTGGCCAGCGAAACCGCGGTGCGCGCCAGTGAATCGGCGATCCGGATCTTCGGCGGCGCGGGCATCATGCGCGAGTACCCGGTCGGGCGCATTCACCGCGATGCACTGGTCTATGTGATCGGCGAAGGCACCAGCGACATCCAGCGCAACCTGATCGCCCGCGGGCTGGGCTTCAAACCCTGATCCGGCCCGCCGGTCTCACCAGTTCGGCCGGCGTTTCTCGATGAAGGCCTGCACGCCTTCCAGTGCGCTGTCCTCCATCATGTTGCAGGCCATGGTCTGGCCGGCCAGCTGATAGGCCGCATCCACGCCGAGTTCGAGCTGGCGATAGAACAGGCCCTTGCCGGCGGCAATCGCCTGCACCGGCTTGGCCACCACACGGGCCAGCACCGCCTCGATCGCTGCATCGAGCTGATCGATCGGCACGGCCTCGTTGATCAGCCCCTGCTCACGCGCCTCGTGGGCATCGATGAAGTCGCCGGTCAGCAGCATGCGCATCGCGGCCTTGCGCGACAGGTTGCGCGACAGCGCCACCGAGGGGGTCGAGCAGAACAGGCCGAGGTTGACGCCTGACACCGCAAAGCGGGCATCGTCGGCGGCCCAGGCCATGTCGCAGGCAGCGACCAGCTGGCAGCCGGCTGCTGTCGCGATGCCGTGCACACGGGCCAGCACCGGCTGCGGCATGCGCTGGATGGTCATCATCATCTTGCTGCAGCGGGCAAACAGCTTCTGGTAATAGCTGAGCGAGGGCTCGGCGCGCATCTCACGCAGATCATGGCCGGCGCAGAAGGCGGCGCCCCGACCGCCAATGACCACCGCGCGGATCGAGTCATTCGCAGCGATCTGGTCCAGCTCGGCCTGCAGGGCATCGAGCAGGCCTTCGGACAGCGCGTTGTAGGCCTTCGGTCGATTCAGCCAGAGCCAGGCCACCGCCCCCTGGTCGATGCGCTCGAGCGGCTGGTCGCCGGTCTGATGCACAACAGGGCTCGATCCAGCGGTCACTTCAGTGCTCATGATGGGTCTCCTCGAGGGTGGTCCCGATCCGGGTGTCGGCTCGGCAGCAGCCGACCGTCGGTCGCCATTCAGCCGGGTCAAAGGGCTAGATTACACTCGACCGATCACTCCCAAGGCATTCATGCTCGAACGAATTCAGGCGGTTGCAGCGCAGGTAGGCAGCGTGGTGGTGGGCAAGCAGCCGCAGATCCGGCTCGCGCTGGCCTGCCTGCTGGCCCGAGGCCATCTGCTGATCGAAGACCTGCCCGGCGTGGGCAAGACCACCCTGGCCCATGCCCTGTCGATCTCGCTGGGCCTCGCCTTCAAGCGGGTTCAGTTCACCAACGACCTGCTGCCGGCGGACATCCTTGGCGTGTCGGTCTTCGAGCGCGAGACCAGCCGCTTCATCTTCCATCCGGGTCCGGTCTTCTCGCAGGTGCTGCTGGCCGACGAGATCAACCGGGCCTCGCCGAAGACGCAAAGTGCCCTGCTCGAGGCCATGGAAGAACGGCAGGTCTCGATCGATGGCGATGCCCGTCCGCTGCCCGAGCCCTTCTTCGTGATCGCCACGCAGAATCCGCAGGATCAGATCGGCACCTTTGCGCTGCCCGAGTCGCAACTGGACCGCTTCCTGATGTGCATCGAGCTGGGTTATCCCGACCCGAAGTCCGAGCGGGCCCTGCTCGAAGGCAGTGATCGGCGCAGCATGCTCGCCCGGCTCGAGCCGCGCATGACACCGCAGGAACTGGTGCAGGCTCAGCAGGCCCTGCAAGAGGTGCGAACCGCCCCTGCACTGCTCGATTACGTGCAGAACCTGCTGACCTACAGCCGCCGCGCATCGATCTTCTCGGAAGGCCTGAGCCCGCGGGCGGGGCTTGCGCTGCTCCAGGCAGCCCGTGCCTGGGCCCTGCTCGATGGCCGAAACCATGTGCTGCCGGATGATGTGCAAGCCGTGCTGACCGCTGTCGCTGGCCACCGCCTGCGACCCGCCAAGGGCGCGGCCATCGGCCATCGGGCCCGCGCCGAGCTGGTGGCCGAGCTGAGCAAGGCCGTCGCGGTGCCCTGAGCACCGGACCGATCGCGATGCAGGCAGGAACGATGGGCTGGCTGGATCGCATCGCACCCGGTTTGCGTCTGCGACGCGGCCCTCATGTCGGCGATCACCGCATCACCTCGCGCGGCCTGTACATCCTGCCCACCCGTGCCGGACTGCTGTTCGGCGCCATGCTGCTGGTCATGCTGGTCACCGCGGTCAACTACCAGCTTGCGCTGGGCTATGCGCTGACCTTTCTGCTGGTTGGAGTCGGGCTGGTCTCGATGATCCAGACCTGGCGCAACCTGCTGGGCATCACATTGCGACCCGGTCGCGCCGAGCCGGTCCATGCCGGCGAATTTGCCGAGCTCGGTCTGATGCTGCAGATCGCCTCAGGCCCGGAGCGGTTCGCGCTGGAACTGCATGTGCCCGGCAGCGCCCAACCCACCCCCATCGACCTCACCCCGGGCGCCGAGCGGCTGGTCAATGTGGCACTGGCCACCACGCAGCGCGGCTGGCTGTCGGCACCTCGCATGCGGCTGGAGAGCAGCTGGCCCCTGGGGCTGTGGTGTGCCTGGACCTGGTGGCATCCGCAACAGCGGCTGCTGGTGCTGCCCCGGCTCGAAACCCCCGCCGCGCCGCTGCCGCAGGCTGATTCCGAGGGCAGCGACCTGCAGGGCCGCAGCCGGGGCGATGACGACTTCGCGGCGATCCGACCCTTTCGGTCTGGCGATTCACCGCGCCGCCTGGCCTGGAAAGCGATGGCCCGAACCGGCGCCGACACCCTGCTGGTCCGCGAATTCGAAGGCGGCAGTGGCGGTCTGCTGTGGCTGGACTTTTCAAGCCTGCCCCCGATCCTGTCGACCGAAGAGCGTCTGAGCCGATTGGCCCGCTGGGTCAATGATGCCGAGCTGGCAGGGCTGCGTTATGGCCTGCGATTGCCGTCCGGATCGGTCGACCCCGACCTCGGCCCGGCCCACCGCACCGAATGCATGCGCCGCCTGGCGCTGGCCCCGGCCTGAGCCCGCGATGCTGCCGCGCACGGTCGCCAATGCGCTGTCCCTGAGCGCGCTCGACGGCACACTCGGCGGCGAGTGGGAGCGCGAGCGGCGCAACACACTGTTTCTGATGCTGGCCATCGGACTGGCGGTGGCACCGAGCTTTTCACACCTGCCACTGTGGTGCTCGGCCGGTTTTTCGATCCTGTTCCTGTGGCGGCTCGGCCTGGTCTTTTCAGGACACGCCCTGCCCGGTGGCGCGATCCGGCTGATCACCGCCGCAGCCTGCGCGGCCGGC
>CAIXXI010000298.1 GCA_903923345.1 uncultured Burkholderiales bacterium
GTTTCTCGCCGGGCGCATGCCCCGCAAGCTCTACAGCGCAACGCCCTCGTCGCCCACTGGCGGGATGATCGGCACGACCGGCAACGCCTGACCAAGCCGGGCACGTTGCACATGCAAGCCTTGCCGAAAGAAGCATCGAGCAGTGCGGAGCCGCGCGCTGAGGTCGATAATCCCCATGCGAACCGGCACATTCGCAGCTTCGTCATGCGCCGGGGTCATCTGTCGGACTCTCAACGCGAGGCCCACGAGACCCTGCTGCCGCGCTACGGCGTGCCTGCCGCAGATGGGCCCATCGATTTCACTGCACTCTTCGGTCGGCATGCGCCCGTGGTGCTGGAGATCGGATTCGGCATGGGCCACACCACTGCCCAGATCGCGATGGCGCGCCCCGAACTGGATTTCCTGGGCATCGAGGTGTACACGCCCGGGGTCGGCAGCCTGCTGCGAACCATCCGCGACCATGACATCGGCAATCTGCGCATCATCCAGCAGGATGCGGTCGAAGTGCTGCGCGATCGGATCGCCCCAGACAGCCTGGCCGGTGTGCACATCTATTTCCCCGACCCCTGGCCGAAGCTGCGTCACCACAAGCGTCGCCTCATCCAACCCGCGTTCGTCGCCGATCTGAGCACGCGCATTGCGCCCGGCGGATACCTGCACTGCGCAACCGACTGGCAATCCTATGCCGATCAGATGCTCGAGGTGCTACAGGCAGAACCGCAATTGCGCAACCGCTTCGATGGCTTTGCGCCCCGCCCCGATTGGCGCCCACTGACAAAATTCGAGCAGCGCGGCCTGCGCCTGGGGCATGGGGTCTGGGATCTGCTCTTTGAGCGACGCAATGAAAAAGCCCCGGTTTAACCGGGGCTTGCTGGTCAGACACCTCAGGGCCGACCCAGCTCAGTGATCGAGGTGTGCGAAGCGCTCCAGGTGTGCATCGGCATCGCCGAACTGCTGCGCAATCATGGTCAGCCGTCGGAAGGTATGGGAGACCTTCATTTCTTCGGTCATGCCCATGCCGCCATGCAGCTGGATCGATTCCTGAGAGATCTGGCGGCAGGCATCGGCAATCTTGATCTTGGCTGCCGACACGATGCGGGAGCGCTCGCTCGGATCGGCTGAAGCGTCAACCTTGGAGCAGGCCAGAAAGCTCATCGAGCGCGATTGCTCCGTGGTCACGAACATCTCGACCATGCGATGCTGCAGCGCCTGGAATGATCCGATCGGGGCACCGAACTGCTTGCGGGTCTTGAGGTATTCCAGCGTGGTGTCGTTGGCAAACTGCATCGCACCGACCGCCTCGGCACACAGCAGCGCGGTGGCGAAATCAACCGCCTCCTCGACCACCGGCATCGCACCGCCTTCGGTACCCACCAGCGCGTCGGCTCGCACCGCGACGGCATCGAGCTTCACATCAGCTGCACGCTGGTTGTCCAGAGTGCGATAGCCCGTCATCGAAACGCCCTTGGCACTGGGCGAAACCAGGAACAGCGAAACCCCCTGGGCATCGCCCGCGCTGCCTGAGGTGCGAGCCGTTACCACCAGCATGTCGGCGAGCGGCGCACCGAGCACGACGCGCTTCAGACCACTGAGTGTCCAGCCGTCAGCCGATCGGGTGGCGGTTGCAGCAACCTGCGAGAGGCGATAGCGCGCGCCGTCTTCAGTGTGTGCAAAGGCCAGCTTGCGCGACCCGTCGATCACACCGGTGAGCACTTCACCTTTTTGCGCTGCGCTGCCTGCACGATCGATCAGGCGACCGGCCAGCACCGTAGCAAGGATCGGCTCGACCACGAGCGCCTTGCCGAACGATTGCATCGCACTCATCAGGTCGACGGCACCACCGCCGATACCACCAGCCGCTTCAGAAAAAGGAATCGAGAGCACGCCCATTTCAGCGAGCTGCTTCCAGACTGCGTCGCTTGCACCCGACTCCGACTGGATCACCTTCTTGCGATCCTCGAATCCATAGGTGTTGTCCAGGAATCGACCGACGGATTCGGCGAGCAGCCGCTGTTCTTCATTGAGTTCGAAATTCATGATCAGAGGCCCAATGTGGCTTTGGCAATGATGTTGCGCTGAATCTCGTTGGATCCGGCGTAGATGCTGGTCTTGCGATAGTTCGCATAGCGCGGCGCGAGATGCGCGGTGGCTTCATCGAACTCGCCGGCAGCCTGATTACCGATGGCCTTGAACGGCGCAGCCATGGGGCCTGCGGCCTGATACATCAGTTCGGTCAGCGCCTGCTGGATCTCGGTGCCACGAATCTTGAGCATCGAGACGTCGGCACCCGGCGGACGACCGCCACGCATCGCATCCAGGAAGCGCAGGTTGGTGATCTCCAGCGCCATGAGCTCGACCTCGACGCGGGTGAGGCGATCACGGAAACGCGGGTCTTCGATCAGGGCCTTGCCATTGCCGTCAGTCTGCTGAGCGGCAAATGCCTTGAGTTTGGCCAGTTCACGCTTGGACCCGCCGATACGACCGGTGTTCAGGCGCTCGTGGCCAAGCAGGTATTTGGCGACCGTCCAGCCCTTGCCTTCTTCATGCACCAGGTTCTCGGCAGGCACTTCAACATTCTCGAAGAACACTTCGTTCACCTCGTGGCCACCGTCCATGAGGATCAGCGGACGCACGGTGATACCCGGCGTTTTCATGTCGATCAGCAAAAAGCTGATGCCTTCCTGGCGGATCTTGGTGTCGAAATCGGTGCGCACCAGACAGAAGATCCAGTCGCCGTGCTGGCCCAGCGTCGTCCAGATTTTCTGGCCGTTGACGATGTACTTGTCGCCCTTGCGGTCGGCACGGGTCTTCAGTGAGGCCAGGTCCGAACCCGATCCGGGCTCGGAGTAGCCCTGGACCCAGAAATCGTCACCGTTGTAGATGCGCGGCAGAAAGCGCTTTTTCTGGGCATCGCTGCCGAATTTGAGCAGCACCTGGGCGCACATCGTGATGCCGAAGGCCACGATCGGCGGCGTGCCGGCTTGCCCGCACTCTTCTTCGAAAATGTAGCGCTGGGTCACATCCCATCCGGGGCCACCCCATTCCTGCGGCCAGGCCGGAGCGACCCAACCCTTTTTGGCCAGAATCTTGTGCCAGCACAGCAGTTCTTCCTTGGTGTAACTCTCTCCATCTTCGCCCTTCAGGCGAAGGTCCTGCGGCAGATTGGCAGCCAGCCAGCCGCGAACTTCATCGCGAAAAGCCTGTTCCTGCGGGGAATAGTTGAGATCCATGGTGTGTGTCCACTCCCTGTGGTGTCTGTGTGAATTCGAAGCCGAACAGCGCGCGCGCCGGGCCCTGTTGATGCGCAGCGGCGCACCGGGCGCTCAAGCGCGAGGTTACCGCAAGTGGGGCGAAGGTCTGTGGCGAACCCGATGGCGAACCGTTGAGGAGGCCACTCGGAAGGCCACCGAGGTGGCCATTCAGGCCACGCTGGCAAGGCTCAGAAGAGCCAGTCAGCAATCAGTTCGATGACGTGACGCACCGCGCCAAACAGGTCATCGTCGAGGATGAGGAGGAAATCCTGAATCATGTTCAGTCTGCCAGAAACGCCCAGTGAGCAGAGCAAAAAGGATCAATTGAATCAGTCTGTTGAGAGAGTCGAACAGAACTCGCCCGACCGTCTTTTTCAAGACTGTGTCAGTTTATGTGACTTTTGCGGGTGCAGCAAGGCATCCAGCAGCGCGGCGCCGTAGCGCTTCAATTTCGTCGCGCCCACGCCCGGGATCTGGCCCAGCTCGTCGAGGTCCTGCGGGTCACGCCGAGCAATCTCCGCCA
>CAIXXI010000299.1 GCA_903923345.1 uncultured Burkholderiales bacterium
CGGATTCGTCTATCAGTTTCACCACCTGCTGCCGGAGTTCAGTGCGATTGAAAACGTCGCGATGCCGCTTCGCATCCGACGCGTCGAGGCTGCCCTCGCGGCGACGCAGGCTCGGGCGATGCTGGCTCAGGTGGGCCTGGCTGCACGGACCTCTCATCTGCCCGGACAGCTTTCGGGAGGCGAACGCCAACGGGTTGCCCTGGCGCGAGCGCTGGTCAGTGAGCCGTTTTGCGTGCTGGCCGATGAGCCGACCGGCAACCTGGACCGTGGCACTGCCCGGCAGATGTTCGAACTCATGGAGTCGCTCAGCCGGGAGCGAGGCACGGCCTTCGTGATCGTCACCCATGATCTTGAACTGGCTGAACGGGCTGACCGGATTCTCGCGCTTCGTGAAGGCCGGCTCGCTGCCGCCTGAAACGCAGGGCTCGCGCAGGACCTGCCCCCCGCCGCGATGCTGATCGATACCCATTGCCATCTGGATGCAGCCGAATTCGCGTGCGACCGTGATGAGGTGATCCGGATGGCGTCCGAAGCAGGCGTGGGGCGGATCATCGTGCCTTCGGTCGAGCGGGGCAATTTTCAGGCCGTGGCGGATCTGGCCGCACGGCACCCCTGCGTGCGCTACACGCTTGGCATTCATCCGATCTATGTTGATCGCGCATCTGATGAAGACCTGGTGATCTTGCGAGAGGCGGTTGCGCGCGCTGTTGCTGATCCGTCCTTTATCGGGATCGGCGAAATCGGACTGGATCACTTCATTCCCGCTACAGACCGAGATCGGCAGGAGCGCTTTTTTGTCGAACAGTTGCGACTGGCCCGGGATTTCGAGTTGCCGGTGATTTTGCATGTGCGGCGCGCTCAGGATGCAGTGCTCAAACAATGTCGGCGCATGGCGGTTCGTGGTGGCATTGCGCATGCCTTCAATGGCAGCGAGCAGCAGGCGAGCCAGTTCATCGATTTGGGCTTTGCGCTCGGTTTTGGTGGCGCGATGACCTATGAACGGGCTTTGCAGATTCGACGCCTTGCGCTTGCTTTTGATCGACAGGCCTACGTGCTCGAGACGGACTCCCCGGACATTGCACCCGCCTGGCGCTACAAGCAGCGCAATGCGCCATTTGAGTTGCCGCGGATCGCATCGGTCTTTGCGGACCTGCGCAAACAGGATCTGGGCACGGTCATCGGATTCACCCATGCCAATGCCCTGCGGGTGTTGCCCAGACTAAGCCTTCCGTCCAATTGAGGCGACTGCCCCACGCACTTAGTGTCGGGGTATGGTTCATTCGATCTTCTCCACCGGCCTTGCGCCGGTCATCGTGCTCGCGGTGCTCGGCCTGCAGTCTTCGGCGAGCCTGCCATCGTCCGATGTTCTGATGGCGCTGGTGGTGCTGTGTGCCGCCCTGCTGCTGATCGGCTGGACCCAGCTGGCAAGACACCGCCGGCTGGCAAGATGGATTGCATTGATTGCAATCGGCGTGGCGGCGGGGTGCTGGGCTGCCTGGATCGCAACGCAGCATCTGGAGGAGCGCCTGCCTGCTGCGCTCGAGGGCATCGACCTGACCCTCACCGGTGTGATCGAGGACCTGCCCGTGGCGACATCCCACGGACACCGATTTGGATTCCGGGTTGAACGCTGTGAGCCCGACTGCCGAGCCCCGCCGCGAATCCAGTTGAGCTGGAACGCATCGCGCAAGCCGGGCGCAGACGCCACCCTGCCTGATCTGAAGCCTGCCCAGCGTTGGACCTTCCTTGTGCGGCTCAAGCGGCCTCATGCTCCGCACAACCCGGGTGCCTTCGATCGTGAGCTGAGGTGGCTGGAAGAAGGCTTCGGCGCAATCGGATCGGTTCGTTCGGCGCAGCTGCAGGACCAGCATGCGGGAGGGCTGATGGTCTCGATCGAACGGCTTCGAGGCTTGATTCGCTCGGCCATCCGCGAGGCCTGCTCAACAGGGCGTGCGCGCGAGGCCGGGGTTCTTGCGGCGCTTGCGATGGGTGATCAGGCCGCCATTGATGCCACCTTGTGGAAGGTGTTCAACCAGACCGGTGTGGGGCATCTGATGTCCATTTCCGGCCTTCACATCACGATGCTGGCTGGTTTGGGGGCTCGCCTTGCCGGATGGCTCTGGGGCAGTCGGTGGGCTGCACGGCAGGGTTTGCCCTGTCGGGTCGCGGTGCAAAGAATCCGTCTGATTGCAGCGGTTGCGGTGGCGTTTGCCTATTCGCTGATTGCCGGTTGGGGAATTCCTGCTCAGCGCACCTGCTTCATGCTCGCCGCCGCGGCGCTCTGGTTGGCAGCCGGACGCCAGGCATCGATTGCGTCGGCAGTGGGCGTTGCCGCCGGAGCCATCGTCTTGCTGGATCCATGGGCGCCCCTGTCGGCCGGGTTCTGGTTGTCTTTCATCGCGGTCCTGGCCATCGTTTGGGTCTGTTCCGCATCTCATCCGGGGCGCACGGGATGGCGGGCATTCATGGATGGAGCAGTCCGAACGCAATGGGCTGCAACGATTGCCCTGGTGCCCCTTGGCGCCTGGTTCTTCGGTTCAATTTCCATGATTGGTCCGCTGGCCAATGCCTTTGCCATCCCCCTGGTCAGTGCTGTGATCACACCCATGTCCCTGGCGGGCGGGGCTCTGGCCCTGATCTCGACAAGCCTCGCCTCGTGGCTGCTCGTTCCGGCGGCCTGGCTCACGCACGGGCTGCTAGAAGCCCTGATCAGCTTGTCGACGTGGCAGGGTTCATCGATCTATGTGCCGCATCCAGATGTCGCGGTGCTTGCGCTGTCCCTGGCCGGTGCGGCGCTGCTTTTGGCCCCTGCGGGTGTTCCCCGGCGATGGGTCGGGGCGATCGCCTTGCTGCCGATGGTGGCCATGCCGTTGCAGCGGCCTGGCCCTGGCGAGATCTGGCTGACTGCACTGGATGTCGGGCAGGGCACGGCGGCGGTGATCCAGGTCGGCGCACGCAGCCTGGTGTATGACACCGGGCCGAGCATGGGCACGCAGGCTGATGCCGGTCAGCGCGTGGTCGTGCCCTGGCTCAGAGCCCAGGGCATCGCACGCCCGGATGCGCTGGTGGTCTCCCATCTTGATGATGACCACTCGGGTGGTGTCCGAAGCCTTCTGCGCGAATCGCCCCCTGATTGGGTCGCGTCTTCGATCCGCGCCGACCATCCAATCCTGGCGGGTGCCCGGCGGTTTCAGCCCTGCCTGCGGGGCGAGCGCTGGCAATGGGGTGAGGTGGAATTCGAGTTTTTGCATCCGGCTGACCCACCCGAACCCGCTCGGGGTTCAGCAACCAATGCGGTCAGCTGTGTGCTTCGGATTCGAAGCGGGGAAATCAGCGTGCTGCTCGCGGGAGATATCGAAGCGCCGCAGGAGCGTCGATTGCTCGCACTCTACGAGCCGCAGGCGCTGCGCGCTGACGTGTTGCTGGTGCCGCACCATGGCAGCGCCACATCGTCGACGGACGCCTTCATCGATGCGGTCGAACCGCGCTGGGCGATCTTTCAGGTGGCCTATCGCAGCCGCTTCAATCACCCCAACCCAAAAGTGCTGGCCCGTTATGAAGCTCGGGGTATCGGCATCCTCAGAAGCGATGCCCACGGTGCGGTCAGTGTGCGGCTGTCGCCAGACGGCTCGATTCGGATCGTTCGCAGTCGCGAGGCACCGGCTCGTTACTGGCGGGTGCCTGCGCTGCCTGCAGGTGAAAACGCCGGGCGATGAGGACTACTGGGCAGTCCAGCCGCCATCCATGGCCCAGGCCACGCCCCGAACCTGATCGGCATGGCTCGAGCACAGGAAGGTGGCTAGCCCGCCGAGTTGCTCGGTCGTGACGAATTCCTTGGAAGGCTGCTTCTCGCCGACCAGCAAGGCTTTGGCTTCTTCATCCGAGATGCCGCGCTCAGCTGCCCGCACATTGATCTGTTTCTGGACCAACGGGGTCAGGACCCATCCGGGGCAAATCGCGTTGCAGGTGATGCCGGTCTGTGCGGTCTCGAGTGCGACGACTTTGGTCAGGCCGACAATGCCGTGCTTGGCCGCGACATACGCCGACTTTTCGACCGAAGCGACCAGTCCATGGGCGGATGCAATGTTCAGGATGCGGCCCCAGTTGCGGGCCTTCATGCCGGGAATGGCCAAGCGGGTGGTGTGAAAAGCTGCCGTCAGATTGAGCGCAATGATCGCGTTCCAGCGATCGACCGGAAACGACTCGACCAGTGAGGTGTGCTGAATGCCCGCGTTGTTCACCAGGATGTCGATGCCGCCGTGTGCTGCGCAGCGCGCCATCAATGATTCGATTTCTTCGACCCGAGACAGGTCAGCGCCTTCGAACAGCACCCGCACGCCATGGGTCTGAGCCAGTTCGGAACGAATCGCTTCAATCTGAGCAGCGTCGCCGAATCCGTTGATGATCAGGTCGCTGCCCTGGGCAGCCAGGGCGTGGGCAAGCCCCAATCCAATGCCGCTGGTGGATCCGGTGACGAGTGACAATTTGCCTTTGAGCATGGAAGGGCTCCTTGAATCGCGGTGGGCGAAGGGACGAAAGTGAGTCGAAGAGAGGGGCGTCGCGCATGCACCTGGGCTGCACGGTCATGCTGATACCATCGCAGGATACCCGGAGCGCATGTCGCGGATTTTGAAGTGTCCGGCTCGGGGTTCGTCCTTTATGAAAGAACATCCCATGACCATCAAGCGATTCCATGTTGGCGCCCGCATGTCCGATGCGGTGGTTCACAACGGCACGATCTATCTGGCAGGACAGGTTGCCAAAGACCCCAGTCAGGACACTGCAGGCCAGACCGCTCAGATTCTGGCGACAATCGATGCACTGCTTGCGGAATGCGGCAGCGATAAGACCCGAATTCTGTCTGCCCAGATCTTCCTGGCGGATATCTCCGAGTTCAAAGCCATGAACGAAGTCTGGGACGCCTGGGTCCCGGCGGGCCACACACCGGCTCGTGCAACAGTCGAGTCCAAACTCGCGACCCCGAAGTATCGGGTTGAGATCAAGGTCGTGGCCGCAGCGTGATCCATCGTTTCGGGTCGGACGGCTTCAGCGCCAGCCCACCCGATCGATGATCTTGGACGCCTTGACCTGTGATCGGCCGATGCTTGCAATGTCGAGGGTATCGGCCTTGAAGCGGCCCAGGGAGTCCAGGATCGGATTGCGGCTGCTGGCACTGGCAACCACCGGCCATTCGTTGTTGCCTTCGGCGAGATAAGCCTGAGCACTGTCGCTGGCCAGGTATTCAAGAAAGCGCACGGCTGACTCGCGATGGGGCGCGTTTCGGGTGACGCCGCCACCGGAAACATTCAGATGAGTGCCCCATGACTGCTGGTTAGGCCACACCATCGCGATCTTCGAGATGGCTTCAATATCGGCCGGCGCGGTGGATCTCATCATCCGGACCAGGTAGTAGGTGTTGGCCAGGGTAACGCCGCATTCGCCACTGGCGACGGACTTGATTTGATCGGTATCGCCGCCTCGAGGGGGGCGTGCGAAGTTTGCGACAACGCCGCGGGCCCATTGTTCCGTCGCCGCCTCACCCAGATGCTCGGTCATCGCCCCGATCAGTGACAGCATGTAGGGCGTTGCAGCTGAGCGCGTACAGACTTTACCCTTGAGTTTGGGGTGTGCGAGGTCTTCGTAGCGTGCGACATCGTCTGATTTGAGTGCGGCTTTGTTGTAGACGATCACTCTGGCGCGGGTCGATATTCCATACCAATGGGCGCCTTGGCCGTCATCCTTGCCGCGCAGATTTGCCGGAATGCGACTGTCGAGTGTCTTTGACTTGATCGGCTGGAAAAGTCCGTCGATCTGCGCTCGCCAAAGCCGCGCCGCATCGACCAGCAACAGCACATCAGCCGGTGAGTTGGACCCTTCATTGCGCAGACGCTCCAGCAAGGCTTCATCGCCGGCTTCGATCCGATTGATTCGAATCCCGGTCTGCGCCGTGAAATCACGATAAAGCGCTTCATCCGTCTGGTAGTGCCGAGCCGAGTACAGATTGAGCACTTTTTCCTGGGCGTTCGCAAGGCCGGGGCCCTGCATCAGCATCGCACCGAAGCTTGCAAGCATGGCCAGGCGTGACAGTGCCTGTCGCATCCTGGGTGATTCAAGAAGGGATTTCCGGAGGGTCATCGCTTGGGTGCTCTGCTAAAAAAACTTGAATGAGAATGCGAACTGTTCTCATTATAAATCGAAAAAAAATTTCCGCAAACTGGCGCGCGGATCCTCAGTTCCCGGATGGATAGCGGTCTGGTGCAGCTGAATTCAAAGCTGGATTCTCCTGTTCAGCCGCGCGCGGAAGTGCTTCGAAAGCCAGGGCTTCCATCGGCGCTGCAGGTGCATCAAGCAGTCGGCGTGCGCCATCGAAGCGTCTGGTCCAGTAATCGAGGTCCAGACTTTCAATCCGCACCACGCCCCCGGAAGACGGCGCATGCACGAATCGGCGCTCGCCGATATAAATACCGACATGTGAGAAGGGCAGGCGCATTGTGTTGAAGTAGACCAGATCGCCCGGCTGAAGATCGGTGAACGCGACGGACTGCCCATAGCGGCTCATGTCATCGCTGCGCCTGGGCAGCACCATGCCGACGGTGTCCTGGAAAACCAGTTTGACCAGGCCACTGCAATCGAGTCCGGTGTCGGGCGTGTTGCCGCCATAGCGATACCGCACACCCAACAATCCCAAAGCCCTCAGCACCACTTCTGCGCCGCCGTCCACAGCCTGCTTCAGCGCCGCGGGACGGGTCGGAGGCGTGGCTTCGGCACTGCCCATGGGCACAGCCACCGTGATGAACAGTGCGGCAGCAAAACAGCGGGCCAGGCGACGGGCACAGGGCTGTGCCGCGCAGGTGATTTCGTCCATATGAGGAATTGCTTCACGCATGACGGCGCAGGCTAGGAGAGAATGACGGATCTGTCAAAAGCGCCGATCGGCCCGGATCCGCCATTGAACGCACCGCCATTGCTGACTGCGGCGCTTGCCAGCGCAAGCACTTCTGGCGCTCCGGACGCCCCGGTGCCGCGCCGCAGCGTGCTGTTGGTCGATGACTCGCGCTTTGTGCGGGCCTCGATGGTGCGAAGCCTTGCCGACCGCTTCCATCTTGAACAGGCCGATGGCGGCGAGAGCGCCTGGGAGCGCATCTTGCTGGACGATCGGATCGGAGCGGTTCTCAGTGATCTCGCCATGCCTAGAATCGACGGTTTCGAATTGTTGAGCCGGGTTCGCGGTTCGCTCCTGCCGCGGATCCGTGATCTGCCCTTCGTGATCCTGTCGGGCGTCGATGACGATGTCATCCGAAGCAAGGCTCTGGACCTTGGAGCCGATCGGTTCTCGATCAAGGGCGAGGGCACGCTGGAATTGTCCGGCTGGCTTGCTTCACGACTGGCCGCCCCGGAACCCGTCCGCATCGAGCTCTCGAACTCTCCAGACGCACCCCGTGATCAGACCATCCCGACGCCATCGCGAAGCCAGCGCGCGCTTGAGGATTGGCTGATCGGCGTCTTTTCCAGAATGAGTCCGGGCATTGATGCCCCCGCTGTGGTGTTTCGTCTCTATGCAGACGGGGTCGACGAGTTGCAGTCACGGCTGAAGCGGGGCATTCGTGCGGCTGACGCGCTGTTTCTGGAAGGCGAGCAGACGGCCTGGCTGTGTGCGACAGGATCGGCTGCGCATTCACTGAGACTGGCCTTGCGCTTTGCAGTGCTGGCGGCAGGTCGCGAGGCCGGTGTGGCGCCGGCCGGTGCCCGGATCGAGGTCTGTCTGCAGCCCATCGACCCGCTTCAGCCCTTGGCGTGCCTGGCGCTGCTGTCTGGGCGAGAGGCCAGTCTGCCGCTGTCTTCCGGGCTGTCGATCCGGTCTGCGGCGGCTGCTTGGGGACCGGCCTGGGATTGCCAACTGCCCTGGCCAGCCGCCAGACTGCTGCTGGGGTAAGGGCGCCAACGTCAGGTGAACGTCAGGTCTTCGCTTCATAATGCTCACGCATAAGGAGGGAGACCGCATGAACTACTCGGCATTTCATCGCCGTTCAATCGACGATCGCGACGCGTTCTGGACCGAGCAAGCCTCGCTGATCGACTGGAATGCCCCGGTTCAGCAGGTCCTCGACAACAGCCGTCCGCCCTTTGCCCGTTGGTTCGTCGGTGGCACCACCAACCTGTGTCACAACGCGATCGACCGATGGGTGGCATCGCAGGGTGATGCGCCGGCCTTGATCTTCGTCTCGACTGAAACCGGCGAAGAGCGCACCTACTCTTTCAGCGAGTTGCATCGCGAGGTGCAGCGCATGGCAGCGATCCTGCTGTCACTCGGCGTGACGCGAGGTGATCGCGTGTTGATCTACATGCCGATGATTCCCGAGGCCACCTTTGCGATGCTGGCCTGCGCTCGGATCGGAGCGATCCATTCGGTCGTCTTTGGTGGATTCGCATCAGTCAGTCTGGCCAGCCGCATCGATGATGCGACACCGAAACTGATCATCAGCGCCGACGCCGGATCCCGCGTCGGCAAGACCATTCCCTATAAGCCTCTGCTCGATGAAGCGATCACGCTGTGTGAGCATGCGCCGCAACGGGTGCTGATGGTGGATCGTGGCCTGGTGCCGTTTACGCGGGTCGCAGGGCGTGATGAAGACTACGGCGCCTTGCGCAGCCAGCACCTCGAGGCACAGGTGCCGATCACCTGGCTGGAATCAACCGAGGTGAGTTACATCCTGTACACCTCCGGCACTACCGGACGCCCTAAGGGTGTGCAGCGTGATGTGGGCGGTTATGCCGTCGCGCTGGCTGCATCGATGAAGCACATCTTCTGCGGCAATCCGCGTGAGACCTACTTCTGCACCAGCGATATCGGTTGGGTCGTCGGCCATTCATACATCGTCTATGGCCCCCTGATTGCGGGCATGGCAACGGTGCTCTATGAAGGCACGCCGATTCGTCCGGATGCCGGCATCCTCTGGCAATTGGTTGAGCGCTACCGGGTCTCGGTGATGTTCTCGGCGCCGACCGCAATCCGGGTGCTCAAGAAGCAGGATCCCGCCTGGCTCAAGCGTTATGACCTGTCCAGTCTGCGCAGCCTGTTTCTGGCTGGAGAGCCGCTCGATGAGCCGACCTCGACCTGGATTTCCGAAGGCATCGGCAAGCCGATCATCGACAATTACTGGCAGACCGAGACCGGCTGGCCGATCCTCACGCTGGCGCGAGGCGTCCAGGACATGCCGGCGCGGCTGGGCAGCCCGGGCGTGCCAATGTATGGCTATGACGTTCGGCTGCTGCACGAGCAGACCGGAGAGCCCGTCGGACCAAACGAGAAGGGGGTGATCGCGATTGCCCAGCCCCTGCCGCCGGGGTGCATGCAAACCATCTGGGGCGACGACGCACGATTCGTCAACACCTACTTCGAGAGCATCCCGGGGCAGCAGGTCTATTCGACATTTGACTGGGGCATCCGCGATGAAGACGGGTATTACTTCATCCTGGGTCGCACCGACGACGTCATCAATGTGGCTGGCCACCGTCTGGGGACCCGAGAGATCGAAGAGTCCATCAATGGCCATCCGGCGGTGGCCGAGTGCGCCGTGGTTGGTGTGGCCGATGCGCTGAAGGGGCAGGTGGCGGTTGCATTCGCGGTGGTGCGCGACGCGGCCGTTGTCGCGCAGGCTGACCAGCGCCGTGCCCTGGAAGGCCAGGTCATGGCTCAGGTCGATCGTCAGCTCGGCGCGGTGGCGCGTCCATCCCGGGTGTACTTTGTGACGGTCCTTCCCAAAACCCGTTCGGGCAAGGTGCTGCGGCGCGCGATTCAGGCACTGTGCGAGGGCCGCGACACCGGTGACCTGGCCACGATCGAAGATCCGGGTGCGCTGGATGGATTGCGCCAGGCGCTGACCGCGTCGTCCTAAGGCAGATCCAGCGCCGGTTCCGACATCGCCGCGATCTGCTCGCGCAGCTCCAGGATGCGATCCTGCCAATACCGCGCGGCGCCGAACCATGGGAATGCAGCGGGAAAGGCAGGGTCGCTCCAGCGCCGAGCGATCCAGGCACTGTAGTGAATCAGACGCAGGGTGCGCAGCGGCTCGATCAACTGCAATTCGCGACGATCGAAGTCCATGAAGTCGCGATAGCCCTCCAGTACATCGATCATCTGCCGTGACATGTCGGAGCGGTCTCCGGACAGCAACATCCAGAGGTCCTGGATCGCCGGGCCATTGCAGGCATCGTCGAAGTCGACGAAGTGCGGCCCGTCGTCTGTCCACAGCACATTGCCCGCATGGCAGTCGCCATGAAGCCGCAGGGTTCTGATCGGGCCGGTTCGCTCAAAGGCCTGGCTGACGGCCTCAAGGCACTGATCGACAGCCGCTCGCCAGGACGGCAGCAGATCCCTCGGAATGTGTGCATGCGCAAGCAGCCAATCGCGCGGCTCGGTCCCGAAGCGGTGGATGTCCAGCCTGGGGCGATGGTCGAAGGGCCGAACCGATCCGAGCGCATGAATGCGCCCGATAAATCGACCGATCCACTCGAGTGTCTCGGGATCATCGAGTTCCGGTGCGCGTCCGCCGCGCCTGGGATAGACGGCAAAGCGAAACCCGCCATGCTCGTGCAAGGTGGAACTTGGGTCGATGATGCCTTGCAGCGGTGCGACCACCGGAACCTCTGCCTCGTTCAACTCGAGGGTGAACCGGTGCTCTTCAAGGATTTGCTCGGAAGTCCAGCGCTCCGGTCGGTAAAATTTCGCGACAACCGATTGCCCGTCTTCGAGCCAAACCTGATAGACGCGGTTCTCATAGCTGTTCAAGGCGAGGAACCGCCCATCGCCCCGCCAACCCGCAGACTGCAGGGCATCCAGGATCGCATCCGGCCCGAGTCGATCGAAGGGATGCTGCGAAGGCGCTGATGCTTCATCTGGGTTCATCGGTCGATTCTATGCGCCTGCAGCACTGTGCCGCAGGGTCCGTTTAAACTGCTGCGCTCTCGACCGCTCACTGCACCGCCATTTTTCCCGGAGCCTGATCTGGATTTTTTCGAACTGAAGCGGGTCCTGCGCACGCTGCTCCTGCCGCCTGCCGGCCCATTGCTGATGGCGCTGATCGGGGTGCTGCTGCTGCGTCGATGGCCAAGAGCGGGTGCCCGCATGGCACTGGCAGGCATCGTTTTCGCCTGGTTGCTGTCGACTCCAGTGATGGCCGATTTTCTGGTCGGCCACCTTGAGCGTGATCAGCGCCCCCTCGATGCAGCCAAGCTGGCCAGCGTGCGAGCAGGCCCCAATCCGCCCCGGGCGGTGGTGATCCTGGGCGGTGGTGCCCTGCGGGACGGCGATTTTTCGCCAGGCCGGGAGCACCTGCACGGCAGAACTCTGGAACGCGTGATGGCGGGTGCACAGGTCGCACGCATCAGCGGCCTGCCAGTGCTGGTGACGGGCGGGCGACCGCCCTGGCTCAAACATTCCGAAGCCGAATTGATGCGCCGGGTCCTTGAAAGCGAGTTGTCACGCAAGGTCAGGTGGCTCGAGGATGATTCGCGAGACACCGAGGAAAATGCGCGATTTTCGGCGCGATTGCTGAAAAAAGACGGCATTGACTCGATCATTCTGGTCACGCACGCCTACCACATGCCCCGTGCGGTGAAGTCTTTCGAGGCGGCCGGGCTGAAGGTGCTGGCCGCTCCCCACGACTGGAAAGGTGCCCAGCCTGCCTGGCTCGATCCCTCTGATTGGGTGCCCAGCGCGCTGGATGTCGAAACGGTCTGGCTTGCGACCCATGAATTGCTGGGGGACGTGTGGTATCGGCTTCGCGGTTATTTTTGAGACATCTCCATGGCCTTGTTTGATCGATCCGCACTGCAGCCCGGTGTTGCGCCACGCGAGGTTTTCGCCTGGTCGCTTTATGACTTTGCCAATTCCGGTTACACCACGGTCGTACTGACGGCGGTCTTCAATTCCTACTTTGTGGGGGTTGTGGCCCAGAAGGCCGATTGGGCGACGCTCGCCTGGACTCTGGCACTGGCTGCATCAAACATCGCAGTGATGTTCAGCATGCCGGTGATTGGCGCATGGGCCGACCTGCATGCCGCCAAGAAACGGCTGCTGGCTGTGTCCACCATCGGATGTGTCGTGGCCACGGCGGCGCTGGCAGCGTGTGGCCAGGGTGATGTCGCCCTGGCGATGGTCGTCGTAGCGGTGTCGAATTACTTTTTCTCGATCGGCGAGGCGCTGGCCGCAGCATTCCTGCCTGAACTGGCCCGCCATGAAACCCTCGGAAAGGTGTCCGGCTGGGCCTGGAGTTTCGGGTTTTTTGGTGGGATGTTGTCGCTGGGTCTGTGTCTGGCCTGGGTGATTGCTGCGCAGGCGCGCGGTGAGCCCGCTTCCCAGTTCGTGCCGGTCACCATGCTCATCGTGGCCGCAGTCTTTGCGCTGGCCGCGGTGCCGACATTCCTGATCCTGCGCGAGCGCGGAAGGGCGCAAGCAGGTCGTGAATCCGGTGGTGCGGTAACGGCTCAATCAGTGGGCGCCTTGTCGCAGGTCCTTCGAACCGTGCATCAGGCGCGGCAGTTCCAGGATTTCTGGCGCCTGATGTGGTGCGGAACCGCGTACTTCGCGGGCATTTCCGTGGTGATTGCGCTCGCTGCGGTGTATGCCGAAGAGGCCATGGGGTTCAAGCAGCAAGACACCATGATGCTGATCTTTCTAGTCAACATCGCCGCCGCGCTCGGTGCTTTTGCATTTGGGTATGCCCAGGATCGAATCGGCCACAAACGCGCTCTGGCCATCACCTTGTTGGGCTGGATCCTGATGGTGCTGATCGCAGCCCTGACCACCAGCGTCGCGATGTTCTGGCTCGCAGCGGTCATTGCCGGCCTGTGCATGGGCTCAAGCCAATCATGCGGCCGTGCGATGGTCGGCTATCTCACGCCGGCCTCGCAACTCGCCGAGTTCTTCGGACTCTGGGCACTGGCAACCCG
>CAIXXI010000300.1 GCA_903923345.1 uncultured Burkholderiales bacterium
AGGCAAATGATTGACCACATCGGACGCAGCGTGCGGACGGCTCGTCACTGGATCGCGCCGCTCGCGCGTGGAATCCTGTTTCTGGTCGCCGGCGCCGGCCTCGCCGCTGCAGCGCATGCGCAAAGCAATGCCATCGAATCCGTCACCTCGTCGCAGCAGGGTGCCTCGACCGTTCTGAGCGTGCGCATGAAATCGCCGCCGACAGCCGCGCCAGCCAGTTTCGTGGTGGCCAATCCGCCCCGGCTCGCTCTCGATTTTCCGGACACCGGCAATGCGGTTGGCCAGAACATCGTTGAGCTGGGCCAGGGTGACGCGCGCAGTGCAAACCTGGTTCAGTCGGGCGATCGCACCCGGCTCGTCGTCAACCTGCGCCGGCCGGTGGTTCAGCAGACCCGCGTGGAGGGCAACACCGTTCTGGTCACGATGGATGCGGTCTCACCCGCAGGCGGCGCGGCTGCCACGCCTGTGCCTGCTTCGGGCTACACCTTCGCGCGGGGTGACGCATCGGCTTCGCATGCGCTGCGCGACGTCGATTTTCGCCGTGGTAATAACGCAGATGGGCGTGTGATCGTCGAACTGTCAGATGCCCAGACCGGCGTGGACATCCGCCTGCAGGGCCAGACCATCGTGGTCGATTTCCTCAAGACCCGACTGCCCGACAACCTGCGCCGTCGCCTCGATGTGGCCGACTTCGGCACGCCGGTCAAATCGGTGCGCACCTTCCAGCAGGGTGACAACACCCGCATGGTGATCGAGCCGGCCGGCAACTGGGAGCACACCGCCTATCAGAGCGACACGCAGTTCGTGATCGAGGTCAAACCGACCCGTGAAGATCCCAATCGGGCGATCGCAGGCAGCGGCCGATCCGGGTTCACCGGCGAGAAGATGTCGCTCAATTTCCAGAATGTCGACGTGCGCACCCTGCTGCAGGTCATCGCCGACTTCACCAATCGCAACATCGTGGTTCGGGAGACCGTCGCAGGCAACCTGACACTGCGGCTCAAGGACGTGCCCTGGGACCAGGCACTCGACATCGTGCTGCAGTCCAAGAACCTGGCGATGCGGGTCAATGGAAACGTGATCCTGGTTGCGCCGCGCGAGGAACTCGCCACTCAGGAGAAGATCGACCTCGAATCGCGTCAGCAGATCTCGGAGATCGAACCCACGCGGATGGAAGCCTTCAAGCTGAACTATCAGAAGGCCGACGCGGTTCAGAAGCTGCTGTCCGATGAGAAGCAGAAGTTCCTGTCGAAGGCCGGCAGCGTGGTCTTCGATGAGCGTACCAACACGGTGTTCGTGCGTGACACGGCTGCGCGGCTGGAAGAAGTGCGTCGCGTGCTGGGGCAACTGGACGTGGCAGTGCGTCAGGTGCTGATCGAAGCACGCATCGTCGAGGCGGATGATGGGTTTTCGCGCAACCTGGGCATCAAGTGGGGCTTCAACGACATTCGCAGCACGATTGCACGAACCGGCTCGACGACCGATCCGGTCACCGGCCAGCTCACGCCGGTGAATGTGCCGGTGTACGGCGCAGGCTCTCCTATTCTGGGCAGCAACGCCTACTCGACCATTGCCGGCAACCTGCAGGGCGTGGGCGACCTCTCCTCACAGCTGGGCAGCAATCTGTCGGGCACCAACCTGCCCGGGCTGGGTCGTCCGACCGCGATCAACAACACAAACTTCGTGAACCTGCCGGCAGCGATCATCAACGGTATCAATCCGGCCAGTTTTGCGATCAGCCTGTTCGGCTCCCAGGCCACGCGGTTCGTGAACCTGGAAATCTCGGCGCTCGAGGCTGATCAGCGCGGCAAGGTGGTGTCGAGTCCTCGGGTGCTGACCGGCGACAAGAGCAAGGCGGTGATCGAGCAGGGCACCGAGCTGCCCTATCAGGCAGCAACCTCAAGCGGCGCAACGCAGATCCAGTTCCGCAAGGCTTCGCTCAAGCTCGAGGTCACACCGCAGATCACCCCCGAGGGCACGGTGATCATGAAGGTCGCGGTCAACCGCGATGCGGTCGGCCAGATCACACCGGCCGGTTTTGCGATCAACACCCGCGCGGTGCAGACCGAGGTGCTGGTCGAAAACGGCGGCACGGTGGTGATCGGTGGCATCTATGAGCAGACCGAGATCAACCGGGTCAACAAGGTTCCGTATCTGGGCGACGTGCCTTATCTCGGCGCCCTGTTTCGATCCACCTCCCGAACCAACAACCGAACCGAGCTGCTGGTGTTCCTGACCCCGCGTGTGGTGACCGACACAGCCATGGCTCGATGAGCAAGAGGACATCTGAGATGAATGCTGGGCTGGGTTCGTGGTGGTTTGGGTCGGGGCTTGGCAGGGCTGCTCGGGCCCTGTGTGCGACTGGCTGTGTCGTCATCCTCTCTGCCTGCGGTGGTGCGGGTGCTGGGGCGGGCGGTGCTGGATCGGATCTGTTCGTCGCATCCCAGCCCAGCCAGATCACGCTGACAGCCGATGCGCCCAGATTGCCCACGCCGGACGGCAGCACCAGCACCGTGGTCACCGCCCTGGTCAAGGACAGCGGGAATAACGCGGTCGCCAATCAGAAGGTCACCTTCAAGTCTTCGGACTCCGGCATCACCCTGGCGCCCGAAGGCAGCGCAACCGTGACCGATGCCAGCGGGCGCATGAAGGTCCGGGTGACCCTTGAGACGGCCGCAGGCGTGTCCCGGGGCCGCACGGCAATGATCGAAGGCAGCCTGGCCTCAGTCAGTGGCAAGCTTGACCTGCCGATTTCGGGTGCAACGCTCTCGATTGCCGGTCCGGAGTCGTTGGCTGCGGGTGCGACCGGCGATTACACCCTCACCCTGCTCGATTCCGCGGGCAAGGCGGCCTCGGGTGTGGCGGTCGCGCTGACGACCACCGCCGGTTCGGTCAGCCCGGCGTCGGTCATCACCACATCCGCCGGCCAGGGCTCGTTCCGCCTCACAGCGGCTGCGTCTGGCGCAGCGACTGTGTCAGCGACTGCGACCGGCCTGGATCCGGTCACTCGCACGGTTCAGTTCGTGGGCACCGACACGCCGTTCCGGATCATCGCGCCGGCCGACAATGCCACCGTCGAGATCAACACAGCGCAGTCGGTTCAGGTCGAGTTGCGGCGCAACGGCGCTGCCGTGGTTGGAGAAAGCATCACCCTGTCAACGACGCGTGGCCTGTTCTCGGGTCAAAGTTCGGTGTCCGGCGTGACCGATGCCAGTGGCCGGTTTACCGCGTCTCTCAGCTCTTCGGGCGTCGGTCAGGCCAACCTGACAGCCCTCTCCGGCAGCTCGACGACGACATCGCGGGTCAACTTCGTGTCCCGTACGCCAGCCAAACTGAGCCTCTCGACCGATGTCTCGTCGCTGCCGGTCAACACGGGGGGCAGCAGCAGCTCCTCCACCCGCCTGGTGGCAACCGTGCGCGATGCCAATGACAATGTGGTCACTGGTGCCACGGTCAGCTTCTCGGCGATTGCCGATCCGAGCGGCGGCAGCATCCAGCCGGGCACGGCAGTCACCGACACCTCGGGTCAGGCGGTCGCGAATTTTGTTGCCGGCCCCACCTCCACCGGCCCGGGTGCGGTTCGCCTGACCGCGCAGGTGATCGGGGGTTCGGTTTCGGCTGATACCCAGCGCGCACTGACCGTCACGGCCGCAGCACTGTTCCTGGAGCTGGGCACTGGAAACTCGATCGCAGCACCCTCTGAAACCGTGTACTCGATGCCGTGGTCGGTGGTCGTGACCGATGCCAACCGCAATCCGGTGCCCAATGCACGCGTGACCGCATCGCTCAAGGCGGTGGCCTATCGCAAGGGCATCTGGGAGTTCAATGCGACAACCTGGGGGACAACGATCGCCGGCACCTGCGGCAGCGAGGACCTCAACCAGAACAATCTGCTCGATGCGGGCGAGGATCTCAACGGGAACAACAAGCTTGATCCAGGCAGCCCGGCTGCCGTACAGGTCGTGTCAACCAATGGCATCACTGGTTCGGATGGCCTGGCTGCGCTGGCGATCACCTACCCGAAGAGCTTCGGCGAATGGGTGGAGGTCGTGCTGCAGGTCACGATTGCCTCGTCGGGCACCGAGAGCGTTGTCTCGCGACGTTTCGTGCTGCCGGCCGCCGCCCCTGACCTCGATGACCCGACGGTACCGCCGCCCAATGTGGGCACCCGTTCGCCATCCAACAAGTACACCGGACCCTATGGCTATGTCGCGAATTGCGCGTCGCCGGATTAGTCGCTGAGCCTGTGAATCCAGCGCGGTCAATGGGGTTCGGCGAGACGAGCTTGATGGCTCGCAGTATCCTTGCGGGATGACTCCCCCGCCCGGCGCCACCCTCATCTGCCTGGTTGGCATGATGGGCGCCGGAAAAACCACTGTGGGCCGGCGTCTGGCACGCCGACTCGGCTGGTCTTTCGTCGACGCTGATCGCGAGCTTGAAGCCCGGCTCGGCGTGCCGATTGCCACCATCTTCGAACTCGAAGGCGAGGCCGGATTCCGGCAACGCGAATCCGAACTCATCGAAGAGCTGACCGGCCGAAGTGCCACCGTTCTGGCCACCGGCGGGGGTGCGGTGATCGACCCGGCCAACCGGGCCGCGCTGCGCGAGCGGGGGCAGGTGATCTATCTGCGGGCCTCGGTGGGTGACCTCTGGCAGCGTCTTCGCCGGGACACCACCCGACCGCTGCTGCGCACGGAAGACCCCCGCGCCCGCATCGAAGCGCTGGTCGAGTTGCGCGATCCCCTGTATCGGGACTGCGCGCACCTTGTGATCGATACCGGTCGCCAGCCTGTGGAGCGCGTGGTTGAGACCATCCTCGACCGATTGCCGCCCCAGTTCGCGCAGCGGCCCGATGCGGTCGATGAACCCCCACAGCCAGACCCGACGAGTTCCAGCCTTGCTTCTTAGTGTTCCGGTGTCGCTCGGCGAGCGTTCCTACCCCATCCACATCGGCAGTGGCCTGCTCGCGCGCTCCGAGGCCCTGCAGTCCCTGGCGCATGGCCGCATGGTGGCGGTGGTCACCGACACCCATGTCGCAGGGCTGTATGCGCGGCAGGTGAGCGAGTCGCTCAGACCACATGCCTCCAGGCTGATCGAAGTGGTGATGCCGGCCGGCGAATCGAACAAGGGTTTTGATGCGCTGAACCTGATCTTCGATGCACTGCTCGCGGCGCGCTTTGACCGGGGGTCGCTGATCGTCGCGGTCGGCGGGGGGGTGGTGGGCGACATGGCCGGCTTTGCCGCCGCGGTCTACCAGCGCGGCATCGATTTCGTTCAGGTGCCAACCACCCTGCTGGCTCAGGTGGATTCGTCGGTGGGTGGCAAGACCGGCATCAACCATCCGCTGGGCAAGAACATGATCGGCGCGTTCCATCAGCCGCGCCTGGTGCTGATCGATGTCGACACACTGCGCACCCTGCCGCCGCGCGAGCTGTCTGCCGGGCTGGCCGAGGTCATCAAGCACGGTGCGATCGCCGATCCGGCCTACTTCGATTCCATCGAGCGCGACATGTCGCGGCTGCGTGCTCTGGATGCGGGTGCGATGTCGAGTGCGGTGGCGCGGTCCTGCGAGATCAAGGCATCGGTCGTTGAGCGCGACGAGCGGGAAGGCGGGCTGCGGGCCATCCTGAATTTCGGACACACCTTCGGGCATGCGATCGAAGCGGGCATGGGCTATGGACAGTGGCTGCACGGCGAGGCGGTGGGCGCCGGCATGGTGATGGCGGCTGATCTGTCGCGTCGGCTCGGGTTGATTGCGCCGGAGGTGAGTCAGCGCCTGAACGAATCGATTGCGGCTGCAGGCCTGCCGGTGCGCGGACCGGCATGGCCTGCGTCGAAGTATGTGGAACTGATGTCAGTCGACAAGAAGGCTGAGCAGGGCACGCCGAAGTTCGTGCTGCTCGATGCCCTGGGATCGGCTCGGGTGCAGAAGGTGGCCGACGAGCCCTTGGCCGAGACCCTGGCCGCTTGCGTCGGGTAATGGGGGGCGGCGTGCAGCCCTCTGGTGTGCTGGCTCCCTATGCCGCCGATCCGCGTTCATCGCGGGGCCGGCGCCATCCTGAAGTCGCCCCGGAGGGTCGCGACGAATTCCAGCGCGATCGCGATCGGATCGTGCATTGCGGGGCGTTTCGCAGGCTGGAGTACAAGACTCAGGTCTTCGTCAATCACGAGGGCGATCTGTTTCGAACCCGCCTGACCCATTCGATTGAAGTCGCGCAGATTGCCCGTTCGATCGCCCGGCATCTGCGGCTCAATGAGGATCTCACCGAAGCCATCTCGCTTGCGCATGATCTCGGTCACACGCCTTTCGGACATGCCGGTCAGGAAGCGCTGAATCGATGCATGCAGCCCTGGGGTGGCTTCGAGCACAATCTGCAGTCGCTGCGGGTGGTCGACGCACTCGAAGAGCGCTATGGCGCCTATGACGGGCTGAACCTGTGCTTCGAGACGCGCGAGGGGATTCTGAAGCACTGTTCCCTGCCCAATGCCCGGCGGCTCGGAGAGGTGGGTCAACGATTCCTTGATCGCACCCAGCCCTCGCTTGAGGCGCAGCTTGCGAATCTGGCCGACGAGATCGCCTATGTGAACCATGATGTCGATGACGGGCTGCGCTCCGGTCTGCTGCGGGTGTCGCAGCTGGTCGAAGTCGAGTTGTTCGGCCGACATCATCATGCGGTGCTGCGGGCCTTTCCGGAGGCGGGTGAGCGGCGTCAGGTCTGCGAAACGATTCGTCGGATGATCAATGAACTGGTCATCGACCTGAGCGGCTGCAGCTCAGGGCTGATTGCCGATGCGGCACCGGCATCCGCTGAGGCGGTGCGCCGGGCGGCGCCGCTGATTGCGTTCTCGGAGAAGGTCGGCGCCGAATCACTGCAGCTCAAGCGCTTCCTCTTCGAGAACCTGTATCGCCACTTTCAGGTGGTCCGGATGACGACCAAGGCGGCCAAGGTCGTGGGCGAGCTGTTTGCTGCGTTCGTCGAGGACCCGCGTCTGCTGCCCGACTCGCACCGGGCGAAGGCCGAGCGCGACCTGCATCGAACGATTGCCGACTACATCGCGGGAATGACCGATCGGTATGCAATCAAGGAGCACCGCCGGCTCTTCTCCTTCGAAGAAAGCTGAGTCGCTGCGATGGCGCGCATTCCGAGGCAGGTGATCGCCGGCTATCCCTATCACGTCATCCAGCGCGGCCATAACCGGCAGCAGGTCTTCGTCGACGATGTCGACCGCCGCGAATTCCTGGGCTGGCTCAAGGAGGCTGCCGAGGTCCATGGGCTGGCGATCCATGCCTATGTGCTGATGGACAACCATGTGCACCTGCTGTGCACGCCGGCCCAGGGCGACTCGCTGGCCCGCACGGTTCAGGCGGTCGGGCGTCGGTATGTTCGCCGCTTCAACCGGCGGCATGGTCGCAGCGGCACGCTGTGGGAGGGTCGATTCCGGTCGTCGCTGGTCGAGGCGGACCGCTATCTGCTGGCCTGCCAGCGCTATATCGAGTCGAATCCGGTGCGGGCGGGCATGGTCGAAGGGGTGGCGGATTGGCCCTGGTCGAGCCATCGCCATCACATCGGTGTGGCGGTTGATCCGCTCGTGCGCAGCCATCCGACGATTTTTGCGCTCGGCAACACGCCGTTCGAACGCGAATCCGCCTACCGGAAATTGTTCGATGAGTCGGTGCTTCAATCCGACCAGGACTGGCTGCGCCAGCGCCTGATCAATGGAAAGCCGACAGCGAGCACTGACTTCCAGCGTCAGCTGGAAGTGACGCACACCCTGCGCCTGATCCGCCCACCAGTCGGCCGCCCCCGGAAAACTTAATTGGGGTCAGACCCCAATTTCGGGCCGAGCCCTTGAGCAAAATTATGTTCCGACCCCAATTAATTGGCGGGGCAATCAAATCAACAATTAATTGGGGTCAGACCCCAATTAAAGTGCTTGAGGCGGGTGCTGCACTGCACTATGCTCCGCGGTTCGCTCTGTTGGAGTATCGAGATGACCCTGCCCGCCGCTCAAGGCCTGTACGACCCGTCCAATGAACACGATGCCTGCGGCGTCGGCTTCGTCGCCCACATCAAGGGCGACAAGAGCCACTCGATCGTTCAGCAGGGTTTGCAGATCCTCCTGAATCTCGATCACCGCGGCGCAACCGGCGCAGACGAGCTGTTTGGCGACGGCGCCGGCATCCTCATCCAGATCCCCGACGAGCTCTACCGCACCGACATGGCACGCCAGGGCATCGCCCTGCCGCCGCGGGGCGAGTACGGTGTCGGCATGGTGTTCCTGCCGAAGGAACATGCCTCCCGCCAGGCCTGTGAGCAGGAGCTCGAGCGCACCGTCAAGGCCGAAGGCCAGCGCATCATCGGCTGGCGTGACGTACCGGTCGACCACGGCATGGAAATGAGCCCCCTGGTGCGCGAATCCGAACCAGTGATCCGCCAGCTCTTCATCGGCCGCGGGCGCGACGTCATGGTGCCCGATGCGCTCGAGCGCAAGCTCTACATCATCCGCAAGGCGGCCAGCCACGCCATTCGCAACCTCGGTCTGAAGCACGGCAAGGAATACTTCGTGCCGTCGATGTCGACCCGAACCGTGGTCTACAAGGGCCTGCTGCTGGCCAATCAGGTCGGCCGTTATTACCTCGACCTCCAGGACCCAAGCTGCGTCTCGGCGCTGGCACTGGTGCACCAGCGATTCTCGACCAACACCTTCCCGGCCTGGGAGCTCGCCCACCCCTATCGCCTGCTCGCTCACAACGGCGAAATCAACACCGTCAAGGGCAACTACAACTGGATGCGCGCCCGCGAAGGCGTGATGGCC
>CAIXXI010000301.1 GCA_903923345.1 uncultured Burkholderiales bacterium
GACTCGGCCAGCAGGATCGCCTCGGCCTGCAGGTCATAGCCCGCCTTCACGAAGGGCTCGACCGCCTCGGTCGCCTTGCGGTCCATCATCTCGAGGCCCGCTGGAATGATGCCCGCGGCAATGATCGCGGCCACCGCGTCGCCGGCCTTGACCACATCATCGAATGAAGCCATCAGCACCCGGGCCAGTTGCGGCTTGGGCACCAGCTTGACGGTGGCCTCGGTGACCACGGCCAGCATGCCTTCTGAGCCGATCACCAGGGCCAGCAGGTCCAGGCCGGGCGAATCGAGTGCCTCACTTCCAAACTCGACCACCTCGCCTTCAATGGTCAGGCCCCGCACACGCAGCACGTTGTGCACGGTGAGCCCGTATTTGAGGCAATGCACGCCGCCGGAATTTTCGGCGATGTTGCCGCCGATCGAGCAGGCGATCTGCGAAGACGGATCGGGTGCGTAATAGAGCCCCAAATGCGCCACCGCCTCGGAGATCGCCAGATTGCGCACACCAGGCTGCACGCGCGCCGTGCGGGCCTGTGCATCCACCGACAGAATCCGGTTGAAGCGCGCCAGCGACAGCACGATGCCCGAGCCGTGCGGCATCGACCCGCCGGACAGGCTGGTGCCCGCGCCCCGGGCAACCACCGGCACATCCCGTTCGCGGCAGACCTTCAGGACCTGCTGCACCTGCGCTTCGGTTTCAGGCAGACACACTGCGATCGGCAATTGCCGAAAGGCCGACAGGCCATCGCACTCGTAGGGACGCGTCTGCTCAACGCCAGACAACAGGCACTGCGCCGGCAACACCGCCCGCAGCGCCGCGATCACCTGCTCGCGACGGGCCTCATCGGGCACCGCGCCGACGTCGGCCCAGCGCTGCTCGGGCTCGGCCGGATGGCCGGGATGCTGGGGTGCATTCATGCCGTTCGATACCGTCAGGCTGCGCTTACTTGATCCAGCCGCGCTCGCGGTAATAGCGCGCCGCACCGTCGTGCAGAGGCGCGCTCAGTCCGTCGCGAACCATGTCCTCAGGTTTCAGATTGGCCAGTGCCGGATGCAGCTTGCGGAATTCCTCGAAGTTGTCGAAGACCGCCTTGACCACCTGATACACGGTCTCCGGAGGGGTCTTGGCCGAGGCCACCAGCGTGGCCAGCACACCGTAGGTCTGCACCGCGTCCGGGTTGTTCGGATACAAGCCGCCCGGGATGGTGGCGCGGGCGTAGTAGGGCCGATCGGCGATCAGCTTGTCGACCGCCGGGCCGCCGATGGACGCGAGCCTGGCACCACAGCTGGTGGTCGGATCCTGGATGTTCGCGCTCGGATGACCCACCCCGTAGAAGAAGGCGTCGATCTTGCCGTCGCACAGTGCCGGCCCGTGCTCGTCGGCCTTGAGTTCGGACGCCAGGGCGAAGTCCTTGAAGCTGCCACCGCGGGCTGCCAGCAGTTCTTCCATCGATGCCCGAGTGCCCGAGCCGGGGTTACCCACATTGACCCGCTTGCCCTTCAGGTCCTCGAATGAACGAATGTTGGCTTCTTTGCGGGTGAGCAGTGTGAACGGCTCCGGATGCACTGAAAACACCGCCCTCAGATCACCCCAGGCGCCGTCTTTGGCGAACTGGCTCTGACCTTTGACCGCATTGAATTGCACATCGGATTGAGCAAACCCGAAATCGAGCTCACCGGCCTTGATCGTGTTGACGTTGAACACCGAGCCACCCGTCGACTCGACCGAACAGCGCAGGCCATGGCGCGAACGCTCCTTGTTCACCAGCCGGCAAATGGCGCCGCCCGCTGCGTAGTACACGCCGGTGACCCCGCCGGTTCCGACGGTCACGAACTTGCTCTGCGCCACGGCGGGAAGGGGGGCCAGTGTGGCCAGGGCGGTGGCTGCAGTCAGCGCGAACGCTGCGCGGATTCGGGTCGAGAAGCTGATCATGGAAACGCTCCGTGCGGGGATTGACCGGTCATTGTACCGACGGGTGCAGACCGAGTCCTCAGGAGGCGGAAATCGCCTTATCAATGGCGCGAGACAATCCGCTCACGATTTCATCGACCTGAGCCGCCTCGATGTTGAATGGCGGCGCCAGCAGCAGGTGATCGCCCCGGCGGCCATCGATCGTGCCGCCCATCGGATAACACATCAGTCCGGCATCAAAGGCGGTTTGCTTGATCCGGGCGTGCAGGCGGCGCGATGGGTCGAAGGGCTCGCGCGTGGCCCGGTCGGCCACGAACTCCACCCCCCAGAACAGGCCACGGCCGCGAATGTCGCCCACATGCGGATGATCGCCCAGCGCACGGCGCAACTCGCGCTCGAGCAATGCGCCGGTCTCGCGAACACGGGCCAGCAGATTTTCCTCGACGATCACCTTCTGCACCGCGAGCGCCGCCGCGCAGGCGATCGCATGACCCAGATAGGTGTGGCCATGCTGGAAAAAGCCGGAGCCCTGCTCGAAGGCATCGAACACCCGCTGCGACAGCAGCGCAGCCCCGATCGGCTGATAGCCCGCGCCCAGTCCTTTGGCGATGGTGACGATATCGGGCACAACGCCTTCCTGCTCGCAGGCATACAGGGTGCCGGTGCGGCCCATGCCGCACATCACTTCATCGAGGATCAGCAGCACACCGTGCCGGTCGCAGACTTCGCGCAGACTCCGGAAATAGCCGGGCACCGGCGGCACCGCACCGAGCGTGGCACCGACCACCGGTTCAGCGACGAAGGCAATCACCCGCTGTGGTCCGGCATTCACGATGGCGGCGTCGAGTTCCAGCGCAAGCCGCTGGCCATATTGCTCGGGCGATTCGTCCGCACGCTGGTCGCGATAGGCGAAACACGGCGACACATGGTGGACCGGCGCCAGCAGGGGCGCGAAAGGCTCGCGCCGCCAGGCATTGCCGCCCACCGACAGAGCGCCGAGCGTGTTGCCGTGATAGCTCTGTCGACGCGCGATGAACAGGGTGCGCTGCGGCTCGCCGCGCTCGAGGTGGTACTGACGCGCCATCTTCAGTGCGGCTTCGATCGCCTCGGATCCGCCCGACACAAAATACGCATGGCTGATGCCCGCCGGCGCATTCGCAATCAGGGTGTCGGCGAGTGCTTCGGCCACCTCGGTCGTGAAAAACGAGGTGTGCGCAAAGGCGAGCTTGCGGGACTGCGCCTCGATGGCCGCGGCCACCGCCGGATGGCCATGCCCCAGACACGAGACCGCGGCACCGCCGCAGGCATCGAGCCAACGACGGCCGGTGTCATCGAACAGGTAGGGGCCGGAACCGGAGACCGCTCTCGGATACCGGTTGCCAGGCTGGCGATGCAGGATACGGGTCATGGGAGTCTGCAAGAACGGGACCGCTGATTATGCGCTGCCCACCCTCGGCTTGACACCGGATGGCCGGGCCGATAAGGTCCGCGCC
>CAIXXI010000302.1 GCA_903923345.1 uncultured Burkholderiales bacterium
CAAGAAGAAAGAGCCGCGCAGCGGCGCCAAAGGGGCCGGCAAATGACCGTACGCGCCTTCATCATCCTGCTTGGGGTGACCGTGCTGGCCATTTGGCTCGGTGATCGGATCGCCCAGGACTTCTCCGCCCCGGGCCTGGAGCGCACCTTCACCGTCCTCGTCATTGCGGCCGCTGTGGTCGCCCCCGCAGCCTGGCTGCTCGGGCGCCTCGGCTGGATCAATTCCGGGCGCATCGAATTCAGTCGCAACAGCAATAGCCAACCGCCTCGCAACGGAGGCCAGGCATGAACATGAACCTCATCGTCCTTCTGTATCTGGTTGCCTCGATCTGCTTCATCGAAGCGCTCAAGGGGCTGTCGCATCCGACCACCTCGATTCGCGGCAATGTCTTCGGCATGGTCGGCATGGCGATCGCAGCCGTCACCACGGTTGCACTGATCTTCATGATGCGTGCCGACATCGCGCCGATGGGCCTGGCCTGGGTGCTGCTCGGTTTGCTGATCGGCGGCACGGCCGGCTCGATCATGGCCAAACGGGTCGAGATGACCAAGATGCCCGAGCTGGTCGCCTTCATGCACAGCATGATCGGTCTGGCGGCGGTGTGCATCGCGATCGCTGCAGTCGCCGAGCCCTGGGCCTTTGGCATCACCGCCTACCCGAAGGAATTTCTGATCGGGGCGCAAACCGCTGCTGGCGCCGTCGTGGCCGACGTCATCGCCCGCCCGCAGATTCCGGCAGGCAACCGGCTCGAGCTCTTCCTGGGCGCAGCCATCGGTGCGATCACCTTCAGCGGCTCGGTGATCGCCTTCGGCAAGCTCTCAGGCAAGTACAAGTTCCGCCTCTTCCAGGGCGCACCGGTGAGCTTTGCCGGGCAGCACCTGCTGAACCTGGTGCTCGGCCTGGCCACCGTCGGACTCGGCCTGGTGTTCACCTTCACCGAAAGCTGGCCGGCCTTCTTCGCGATGCTGGCGCTGTCCTTCGTGCTGGGCGTGCTGATCATCATCCCGATCGGCGGCGCCGACATGCCGGTGGTGGTGTCGATGCTCAACAGCTATTCAGGCTGGGCGGCAGCGGGCATCGGCTTTTCGCTCAACAACAGCATGCTGATCATTGCCGGATCACTGGTGGGCGCCTCGGGAGCGATCCTGAGCTACATCATGTGCAAGGCGATGAACCGCTCGTTCTTCAGCGTCATCCTCGGTGGCTTCGGCGGTGAGGCAGTGGCTGCCACCGGCGGTGCCCAGCCGCAGCGTCCGGTCAAGAGCGGCTCGGCAGAAGACGCCGCCTTCCTGATGAGCAATGCCGACCTGGTCATCATCGTGCCGGGCTATGGCCTGGCCGTGGCCCGCGCTCAGCATGCGCTCAAGGAACTCACCGAAAAGCTGATCGCCCACGGCGTGACCGTGAAGTACGCGATCCACCCGGTTGCAGGCCGGATGCCGGGCCACATGAACGTGCTGCTCGCCGAAGCCGAAGTGCCCTACGACCAGGTCTTCGAGATGGAAGACATCAACGCCGAATTCGGACAGGCCGATGTCGCACTGGTGCTGGGTGCCAACGACGTGGTCAACCCGGCGGCCAAGGATCCGAAGTCGGCGATTGCCGGCATGCCGATTCTCGAGGCCTTCAAGGCCAAGACCGTCATCGTCAACAAGCGAAGCATGGCCTCGGGTTACGCCGGCCTGGACAACGAAC
>CAIXXI010000303.1 GCA_903923345.1 uncultured Burkholderiales bacterium
GATGAGGCCTGCCGTGCATCGACCACCTGAGCCCAGCTCATTGGAAGACGCCCCAGGCATGCCCGGGCGGTCTGGGGCGAACACAGCTGCAATCGCCCGCTCCAGCGCATCACGCCCACCTCGTAGGGGCCGCGTGACAAGGCCACCGCGATGCGACTCAGCCGTGACATCGGCGCATCGTCCGGCGTCACCGAAGGGTGTTGGGCCAGTACAGGCTGCCAGGATCCGATCGACTCAGCCGGACCGGCATCGTCGATGAGTTGTACGGACCAGCCCCGCGTCGCCAATGCAAAGGCCATCGCATGACCAGACAGGCCAGCGCCAATGATCAGTGCAGATCGGCTCGTCACCACAGGGGCGTCTCGGTGTTGTGTGGGAGGTCTTCAAAGAGCGGAAGGGATTCACCGAGCCTGTCTGAGGTCGACTCATCGCGCTGGGTGCTCACCTGTGCAGGGCCCGATGCGGCTGAGAGTTCGCCCACCCGAACGCCCACCAGGCGGACCGGTCGCTTCATGTCGATGCGTGCCAGACACTCGAAGGCCAGCCGACGAATCGACGCTGCGTCATCCAGGGCCACGGGCACCGTGCGATCGCGTGTGACCGTCTTGAAGTCAGCAAAACGCAGCTTGATGCCGACCGTTCGGCCTCGATAGCCGCGTTTTTGCAGGTCCTCAGCCACCTGTCGGGAGAGCGCGGCCAGCGTCTGCGCGAGGGTCTGCCAGTCGCGAACCGGGTGCAGGTCGCTCTGGAAGGTGGTCTCCCGACTTCTTGATCGAGGCTCCGGATCGAGGTCCAGAGGCCGATCATCGAGCCCATGGGCAGCGCGATGCAGCCAGCTGCCATAGCGTTCGGTGAACTGGGTGCGCAGCCAGTCGGGGTCACAGGCCGCCAGCTGGCCGATCGTGTCGATGCCCAGCGCCTTGAGTCGGGCATCCGCCTTCGGACCAATGCCCGGAATTTTCCGGGCTGGCAATGGCCAAAGGCGAGGCGCGACATCCTGCGGCCCGATCAGGGTGATCCCGGCCGGCTTGTTCAGATCGGATGCGATCTTGGCGATCAGCTTGTTCGCGCCGATGCCGATCGAGCAGGTCAGTCCGGTGGCCTCGAAGACACAGACCTGCAGGCGCTGCGCCAATGCCAGGCTGTCGGCCTCGATCTCGGTCAGATCCAGATACACCTCATCGATGCCCCGGTCCTCGATCGCCTGGGTGACCTGTTTGAGCGACCGCTTGAACTCACGGGACACCTCGCGATAGCGCTCGAAATCAACCGGAAGAAAGATGCACTGCGGGCACAGCCTGGCCGCGACCGACAAGGCCATGCCGGAGTGAATGCCGAAGGCTCGCGCTTCGTAGGTGGCGGTGGTGACGACGCCGCGTCGCGTCGGGTCACCGCGTCCGCCGATCGCGACCGCTTGGCCTTTCAGCTCAGGGCGGCGCAGCAATTCGACCGACGCATAGAACGCGTCCATATCGAGATGGGCGACGCGTCTTAGTGCGGGGTCTGTTCGCCCTGGCTGGTCAGCCATTTCACCCATTTCGGCAGGCAATGTGAAGGAAGGTCGAAGTGCTCGATAACGCCTGCGCGCGCCCGCGTCCGCATCTCCCGAAAGGCATCGGTCGTCTCCAGAAACTGGGCGATAGGGTATCCACGCTGCCTCGTATCGAAGAAGTCAGTCAACCCCGCATTGTCGCCGTTTCGAATCACCGCCCGAAGGGAAGCGATGTCGGCCAGAGCACTGGCCGCATGGCGCAAGACACGATTCGTTGACATCGTGACCAGATTCACAGCCGACCGTAAACCCCGCTGTTACGATCCGGCCCTGTTCCAAAGGGTCGAACGATAAACCGTGATGCTGCTGCCTCCGAATGAACGTGTTCAAGCCAGGCTCAAACCTCGGGCGTGCCAGCCGGAGAAGGCCCTGATGGGTGCCTTGATGTGTGCTGCGACACTGCTCATCTCGAGCGGTCCGGTGTGGGCACAACAGACCGCGATCGGATCTGCGGCTGCTCCACGCACGACGGCGGCGCCATTCCCACTGCGTGCAGCTGCGATCGGCGATCGCATGAATGAATCGCTGATGAACCGGATTCGGACAGGTGATGCCGGTTCGGTCGAGGCTTTGCGTCAGCTGGCGAACGACATCTTGCAGGCGGTTGATTCGCATCCGGAGATTCTGGCGGTGACCGAGCAGGTCGGGCAGGCTCAGGCGGTTCTGACCGAAGCCCGATCAGGCTGGTATCCGCAGGTGTCAGCGACCGTTGATGCCGGTAATCGGCGGGCAACCACCACAGCCGGTTCCGGCACGACCCTGACGACGCAAGAGGGCCTGGGCTACGGCGCCTCCATCCGGCAGCTTGTCTATGATTTTGGCACCACCAATGCATTGATCGGGTCAGCTCAATTTCGCGAGCAGGCGGTTGCGATGCGCTTGCAGACCAAGCGCTCCGATGTGGCGCTGCGTGCGGTCCTGGCCTGGCTTGAACTGGAGCGCGCGAGGCAATTGCGTGATCTGGCTGAAGACAACCTGCAGTCTCGAACCGATATTTTCGATCTGGTTCGCGAGCGTTTCGAAGTCGGCGGCAGTTCCCGCGCTGACGTGATCCGCGCCGAGGCTCGCCAGGCTGATGCCCGTGCCTCGCGGGTCGCTGCCGAAGTGGCGCTGCGCAGCGCGGTGCCAGCCTATCGTGAGGCCTTCGGATACGACCCTAAACAGACTGCGTTACCTGCCGATTTGCCTCTGGTTCTGAATGGCCAGAGTCTCGCTGAATTGGCCGAACGCTTCGGTGGGGTGCGTGAAACACTCGCGTTGCTCGATAGCAGCCGTTCCGAGGCGGTTGCCGCTGACGGTCGCACCAAGCCCACCTTCAACTTCGAGGTCAACGGTAACCGGCGCGAACAGAGCATTGGCGGCTTGCCCTCGATCGATACCTCCGCGCTGCTGGTGATGCGCTACAACCTGTTCACCGGTTTTGCCGATTCGGCGAGGCGTGAGCAGGCCATCCGGCGGGTCAATCAGACCGAGCAGGATCTCGCCAACCTGATCCGGCAGGTCGAGCGCAATATTGAACAAGCTCAGGCGCAAGTCGACAGCGCAGATGCCCTGATTCAGAGCCGACGCGCTGCCGTGCGGGCTGCATCCGAGTCACTGATCGCGGTCAAGGAGCAATTCGCCTACAACCGGGGATCACTGCTGGACCTGTTGCGGGTTCAGGAGGACCTCTACAACGCCGGGCGCGATCTAATCAATGCCAGCATTGATCGCCGTGTGGCTCAGTACCGTTTGATGCACCTGATCTCCGAACTCGAGCCCCGCCTGACCGAAGCCAGTGCTTCGGCAACCTCACGATAACTGCCATGACGACTGCATCCTCCACAGCCATGCCGACTGACCGCACCTCGGCGAATGCCGCGCCTGAAGTCCCATTCGATTCAATCGAGCGGGCGCTGATCTGGGTGCTGCATCGCCTCGACAAGCCGATCTCTCGCGCCGCACTGCGCGCCAAAGTTGCGCGTGAGCCGGGCGCCTGGACCTTCGAGCAGGCGCTCGAGGCACTTGAATCCCTGGGGTTGCGCTGCACCACTCAGCCTTATTCGCTGCAACTCGAGGCCAGCGCGCCCGGCCCAGTCTTTCTGATTGATCGGCAAGGCCAGGCGCGAGTGATCACCGGTGAACTGCGCGATGGGCAGCCGCTGATTTTCGATCCCGCCCGCAGTGACAAGGCAGTCAGCGCCTCAGCCGCGGAGCCGGCCTCATGGGTGGGTGCACAGGCGATCGTGCTCGAGCAGCCGCTGCGAACCGAAGCACCGGCGGATGCGACCCATCAAGGTCGATTCGGACACTGGTTCTGGGGGCCGATTCTCTCCTCCAAGAGCCTGTACTGGCAGGTCGGACTGGCCGCTTTGTTCGTCAATGTGTTCGCACTGGTCTCATCGATTTTTTCGATGATCGTCTATGACCGCGTGATGCCTAACAACGCGGTCGACACCCTGACCGCATTGGTGATCGGTGTGGCGATCGTTCTGGTGGGTGATTTCGCAATCCGGATGCTGCGTGCCTATTTTCTGGACATGGCAGGCGCGCGGGCGGACATGGTGATTGCTGACTCCCTGTATGAACAGGTTCTCGAGATGGACATGAAGTCTCGGCGCGGCAGCACCGGGGCGACGGCCAGTCTGTTGCGTGAGTTCGAGTCGATTCGCGACTTCCTGACCTCGGCAACCCTGACCACACTCATCGATATCCCTTTTTCGCTGATCTTCATCGTTGTGATTGCTGCGATTGGTGGGCCGATCGTATGGGTCCCCGTGCTGACGGCGCCATTGGTCGTGCTCGGTGCAGTGCTGGTGCAGCCGCGCTTGCAGCGGCTGGTGCAGGCCTCTCAGGAAGACGGGCATCACAAGTCGGCCGTTCTGGTTGAAACCCTGCACGGCATCGAAACCGTCAAGAGCCTTGGCGCCGGGTCGCTATTGCGACGGCGCTGGCAGGCAGCGGTTTCGCATCAGGCAGCGGTGGGCCTGAAGACTCGGATGCTGTCATCCATCGCGTCGCACTTCGCATCACTGGCCTCGCAGGTGGTCTGGGTCGGTACCGTGACCTACGGATTCTTTTTGATTCGTGACGGGCAAATCGGGTCAGGCGCGATCATCGCCTGCTCGATGTTGGCGGGCCGAGCGATTGCGCCGCTGGGGCAGTTGGCCCAGTTGCTCACCCGTTTCAATCAGACCATCACCAGCTACCGTGCGCTCAATCAGTTGATGCAGCAGCCGCGCGAGCATTCGGACACCGCGGTCGCCCTGTCGTCCACGCGCCGTCTCTCGGGTGCGATCGAGTTGCGCGACGTGCATTTTTCCTACCCTGGTCAGAAGCAGGGTGCGATTACCGGTGTGTCGCTGCGCATTCGTGCCGGTGAGCGGGTGGCCTTGGTGGGTCGGATCGGCTCAGGAAAGAGCACCTTGCTGAGTTTGCTGATGGGTCTGTACCGACCCGATCAAGGCGAGATCCTGTTTGACGGCATCGACAGTCGTCAGATCGAACCCGCTGCCCTGCGTCATGACATTGGTGCGGTGTTGCAGGACATCTGGCTGATGAGCGGAACGGTGCGCGAGAACATCGCGCTCGGTGGCGATGATCCGACCGACGATGAAATCATTGCTGCAGCACAGCTTGCAGGCGTTCATGACTTCGTCGCACAGCATCCGGATGGTTACGCGATGATGCTGCGTGAACGGGGCGCAGGGCTGTCGGGTGGGCAGCGCCAGGCAATTGCGGTGGCTCGAGCCTTGGTTGGGAACCCGCCGATCCTGCTGCTTGATGAACCGACCAGCGCAACCGACGTTCCGAGTGAGCAGGCTCTGATCGAGCGCCTCAAGCGCATTCCGCAAGGGCGCACCGTGGTGATCGTGACTCACCGCCCGTCGATGCTCGCTCTGGTCGACCGAATGATTGTGATCGAGCAGGGCAAGGTGATTGCGGATGGGCCTAAGGCACAGATCCTGTCCCAAGCCGCTCAGCCCCCGTCCGCAGCAGGCCGCGCGCCGTCTGCGCCAAACTCCCCACAGCCGCCGGTTGCACCCGGTAGCCAGAATACGGTGAAAGCAGCATGATGAAGGTCGATCTTCCTGTCTCCCCGCGGGCGAGGCCGCCCCAGGATCCCGCCCTGCAGGGGCTGGCCCATGCCCTTCGCACAACGCGCCCAGGGATAGCCTCGCGCGGATTGCTGCTCGGGTTGTGTACGGTCTTTGCAGGTCTGGCGGCTTGGGCTCATTTCGCACGGGTCGATGATGTGGCGCGAGCCGACGGCAAGATCGTGCCTTCAGGCCGGATGCAGGTGGTTCAGCATCTCGAAGGTGGCGTGGTCAATGCCATTCATGTCAAACCCGGCGATGAGGTGGCTCAGGGCAGCCCGTTGTTGAGCTTGTCACCGGTGCAGTTCGGTTCCGAGCGTGATAGCCGCAGCGAGCAGGTGCTGGCGCTGAAAGCCCGGCAGGCGAGACTGGAGGCTGAGGCGCGCGGGCTCGAACCGAGGTTCGATGCATCGATCAAGGGGCCAGGCGCATCCACGTACCTGCAAACCGAGCGAGCGGAGTTCGATCAGCGGCGCGCCCGATTGCAGTCTGACCTTGCGACGGTTGACACCCAGCTCACCCAGCGGCTCAAGGAAGTGGAAGAGGCGAAGACCACCTTGGCAACCGCCCGTCGCAACCTGGCGCTGTCGCGCGAAGAACGGGAGATTGTTGCGACCATGGTTGAGCGAGGTCTCGAGCCGCGGCTCGAGCTGGTCCGCCTGGATGGCCGCATCAGTGAGATTCAGGGGCGTGTCGATTCAGCTCAGATGATGATCCCGCGACTCGATGCAGCGGTGTCTGAGGTGCGTGCACGCCGCCAGGCAGTCCTGAGTCAGTTCCGGGCGGATGCCTCATCGGAGTTGAGCCGCACCACCTCTGATCTGCGTGCTCAACAGGAATTGCTGCCCGGATTGAGTGATCGGGTGCAACGCACTGAGATCGTTTCGCCGACCAAGGGGATCGTGAATCGGGTGGCTGTCACCACGGTCGGTGCCACCGCGCGTGCCGGTGAGCCGCTGGTCGAGATTGTTCCGGTCGATGACAAGCTGGTACTCGATGTCCGCATCCGGCCTCAGGACATCGGCTTCGTGAAGATCGGCATGCCGGCCCGTATCAAGCTCACCGCGTACGA
>CAIXXI010000304.1 GCA_903923345.1 uncultured Burkholderiales bacterium
ACATCCAGACCCTTGTAGAAGGTGTACTGAAAGAGCATGTGCGCTCGCGCACCCTTGAGCTTCTTGTTCGAGGTCTGGTACATGTTGACATTCATGACCGGGATCCAGAGGTGCTCGTTCATGACACGCTCCTGAGCGGTTGCATAGCCTTTGGCACGGTCGGCGTCGGTCAGTGCCACACGCCCCAGGCGAATGGCCTCATCGGTCTGCGCATCCTTGTAGTTCATGCGGTTGGGCACGGGGATTTGCGCTGAATCGAAATAGAAGTTCATCAATTCACCGGCCGACAGATACGGCACCGTCACAGTCCACATATCAAAGTCCTGACCACTGAGTTTGGCCGGCATGATGGTGGAGTCCAGAGCGGTGATCCGCCAATCCACACCGATCTTGCGAAGCTGTCCCTGAATGGCTTCGGTCATGCGCGGAAAATAGGTCACCTGCGGGATGTAGACGATCGGCGCCAGGCGCACCCCATCCTTGACACGGATGCCATCAGGACCCGGCTTCCAACCAGCCTCATCCAGTAGCTTCTTGGCTCGGTTGATGTCTTCCTTGATCAAGCCTTTGGTGGACGGCGCAAAGTCGAGGGCATTCGGATCGATATAGGTGTAGGCCGGTTCGGCCTGCCCCAGCATCACGGCCTTTGTGAGGTCGGCTCGATTGAGCGCAATGCTCATCGCCTCTCGAACACGTTTGTCATTGACCAGCGGACGGTCGACCTTGAAGCCGAAATACATCAGCTGGAAGTTGGGGTTGGCTTTGTCCACGTTCAGCATCGGAGACTTTTTGGCCTGATCGATGAACTGCGTGGGAAAGTGCGGGGTGATGTCGAAGCGCCCGCCCATCATCGCGGCCAGGCGGCTTGAGTCTTCCGGCACGATCTTGATCGACAGTCGCTCGAAGTTCACCGGCCCCGGATTCTTGTACATGGACGGGCCCCATTTGTAGGCGTCATGCCGCTTCAGGACTGTCTCGGTTCTTGGCTGCCAGGACACAAAGCACCAAGGCCCCGTGCCGTCGATCGCTTTGGTGCCATAGTCCTTGCCCAAGGACTCGACACTCTCCTTGTTATGGATGCTGTTGTTGAACATGGCCAGTTGCACGAGCAGGTCTGAGTAGGGCTCGTGCATTTCGTAGTTCACCGTGTACGGATCGATGGCCTTGACTTCCTTGATCTTGCCTGCCCGCCAGGCATAGGGCCCCTTGACCGCGCGCTGACGGTCGAAGCTGTAGACCACGTCTTCCGCGGTGAACTTCTTGCCACTGCAGAAGGTCACGTCATTGCGAAGCTTGAAGGTATAGGTCTTGCCATCCGGGCTGATCGTCCAGGACCTTGCCAGCAGCGGCAGTGGTGTCTTTCCATCCCAATCCAGCGCGGTGAGCGTGTCCTGGATCAGATGCACGACATCGGAGGTGGGCGACCATGTGGTGCGATGGCCATCGAAATGCGGCGCATCAAGTGCCTTCATGTAGTTGAGCGTTTGCGCGCTCGCGCCTGTGGCCAGCAAGGTCAACGCAGCCCCTGCTGCAGCGATGCTCTTCTTCATCAGTTTCATTGCCTCGTCTCCTTGATTCGGTTTCTCAGGAATCACGTATTCGGTGTGAATGGATCCCGCGTGCGCGGCATGACCGCGGACTCAGACCAACACAATCATTGCTGCAACCTTGGATCCAGGACATCACGCACTGCATCGCCCAACAGATTAGCCGCCAACACGATCAGCAAAATAGCCAGACTCGGCATGGTGGCAATGTGCGGCGCAATAAACAGGAAATCTCGCCCTTGCGCGGCCATCATGCCCAGTTCCGCTTCGGGCGGTTGAGCGCCCATGCCCAAAAAGCCGAGGGCGGAACCCACCAGAATCACCTGGCCGAATCGAAGGGTGAGGAACACGGAGATCGTCGAAATGCAATTGAGCGTGAGGTAGCGCCAGATCAGCGCCCGGTTGGACACGCCAACCGCCCTGCCCGCCTCCATGAATTCCTGACCCATGACGCCAATGGCTGAGCCCCGAGCCACCCTCGCCACATCAGGCACGGTGGACACCACCAGCGCGATGATCACCGACTCCATGCCCGGCCCGACAATGGCTGCAACTGCCAGGCCGATCAGAATCGCCGGGAAGGCCAGCATGATGTCGACCAGGCGCATGATCCAGGGATCGATCTTTCTGTAGAACGCGGCCAGGATGCCCAGTGTCCCGCCCAGCAGGCCGCCAATCAGAACGCCCGCCAGACCCATCATCAGCGTATTGCGTGCGCCAAAGAGCACACGGCTGAAGATGTCCCGGCCGGTATTGTCCGTACCAAACCAGTTCACCGCGTCAGGCGGCGCCATCGACTTGCTCAGGTCGGTGAAATACGGATCAAAGGGAGCAATCAAGGGTGCAAACAAGGCTGCCAGCGCAATGAGGGCCAGCAGGATCGCCGCCACCAGCGCAAGCCTGTCGTTCGCCAGGCGCATCAGCACGCCATCGCGACGCAACAGACCCGCTTCGCTGTCGGGGATCGCCGCAGGCGCGTTCTGAGATGGCATCCCGGCTGATGGTGCGCTCATGCTCTTTGCACCCTGGGGTCGAGGTAGACATACAGCACATCGACCAGGAGATTGATGGCGAGAAAGGCCACGGCCAGAATCATGATCGCACCTTGGGCCGTCGGGAAGTCACTGGAAATGATGGCGCCCACGGCCAGTCGGCCAACGCCTGGCCAGGAAAACATGGTCTCGGTGACCACTGCACCGCCCAGCAAAAAAGCCGCTTGCAGCCCGATCAGCGTGACCACCGGAATAAGCGCATTGCGCAGCGCGTGATGCACGATCACCACCGACTCACGCAGGCCCTTGGCACGCGCAGTGCGCACGAAGTCAGCGCCCAGCACCTCCAACACTGCAGTGCGCGTAATTCGGGCGATGGGCCCGATGAGGACACTGCCCAAGGTCAGCGCCGGCAGAATCAGGCTGGGAAGTCCACCATCCCAAACCGGACCGGTACGGCCGGTAAATGGCAGCATGTCCCACTTGAAACCCACATACTGAATCAGCAAGAGCCCGATAAAGAACACCGGCATGGAGACGCCAGCAACCGAAATGGCCATGATGATCCGGTCAACCGCAGTGCCGCGACGCACGGCAGCCAGCGTACCCAGCAGCAATCCGATCGGCACAGCGATCAGCATGGCTCCGAGCATGAGTTCGACCGTAGGGACGATGGTTTCGGTGAGTTCTTCGCTGACCGGCTTATTGGAAATGATGGAGCGGCCCAGATCACCTCGAGCCACCCGCCCGATGTAGTCAGCAAACTGCGTGAGCACCGGCCGATCGAGCCCGAGCTCGGCCCGCACGGCCGCGACTTCCTCGGCCTTGGCGTCAGGACCGGCAATGATCCGCGCAGGGTCGCTGGGCACGACCTGCAGCAGACAAAAACACAAGAACAGAACCCCGATCAGTGCAGGCATCGAGACCAGCACGCGTCGGATGATGACCGGCCCCATGTCTCCTCCTAGTGAAGCCGCATGACCCGACCATGACAGGGGTACCCGGGGGCGTCAATCCGCAGTGCAGCAAATCAATGCCACAAAGACCTCAGGACTGGCGGCGTCACGACTGGAAAATGGCTTCGCACCCGGTGCCTTGCAGAACCCGATCGCAACGCGCTCGATCCTCAACGCTGAGCGCGGCGTAATCGCGCCGCAACCATGCAAGGCACTTGCCTTGATACACGAAGGGATCCTGAACCCACTCGACACCATCGATCTGGGTGCGAACGTGTGCAGCGCCAGACTCCAGCGCTGCGGCATTGGCCAGCAGGACAGACGGATACACCCGCCCCACTTCCTGCAGCAATCGGTGCACGGTCTGCGGCAGTGCTTCGGCATTGAACCAGTCGGATTCGGCGGGCTCCAGGCCCGACAGGTCTTCCATCAGCCCGGTCCAGCCACACACACGGGGCGCCCGCGATTCCGCCAGCGCCACGGGCGTCGGGTCGAAATGCGCCAGTTGGGTCAACTGACCGTACAAGCCAAAATCGCTGCTACCGGGGCGGGAACCCAGCACGCATCGATGAGACTTCAAATGCGCCTCGAGCGCATCCAGAAACCGTTCGTAGCTCGATTCGATGACTCGCGCAGTGCCCTCATGCGAGCCGACATAACGCAGTCGACTGATCTGCCGCTGGCTGATCATGCTGGCATTGGACTGCAGGGTCTCATCGGACTGAGGCCCGCGCGCCCAGACCGGCAAGATCTGTCCGGCTTTGCGAATGTCCGGCGCGTAACTCCACCGATAGTGGAACATCGCCTTGGTCAGCCATTCGTCTGCATAGTCCTCGATCAGCGCATCGAGCAAGGCCAGCACAGGATCTGCGGGCACTGCATGGCGGCCTGGAT
>CAIXXI010000305.1 GCA_903923345.1 uncultured Burkholderiales bacterium
AATCTGGCCGACACCGAATCCGATCGATTCGCACAAGTCGGGGTGGTGCTCGAGGTCGAAGGCAAGGACGCGCAGCAAAAGGTGAGCGACCGGATGCCCGCGCTTCGCAACCAGATTCTGCTGCTGATCTCGTCGAAAAACGCCAAGGACCTGACTTCGCGCGAGGGCAAGGAAACGCTCGCCGGCGAAATCGCCTTGGTCAGCGGTCAACAGTTGGGTTGGGCTGCACCAGACGATTCCGACGACGGCGACGACGAACCCCCTCCGCCCAAGTCGAAGGACGGCAAGGCAAAAGCCAAACCCGCCAAAGCGCCCAAGCCCAAGCCGCCGCCTGCTCCCAATCCGGTGGTGCAGGTTCATTTCGCCTCATTCATCGTCCAATAAGCCCAGGCCAGCCGACATGTCAGACCAGTTCCTGTCCCAGGAAGAAGTCGATGCCCTGCTCGAGGGCGTTGATGATTCGCCGGCTGCGGTGCCCGATGGATCGTCAGGGCCCATTCCTTACGATCTGGCCAAACAGGAACGGATCGTGCGCGGGCGCATGCCCACGCTCGAAATCATCAACGAACGTTTCGCCCGAAACCTTCGAATTGGCTTGTTCAACTTCATGCGGCGCAACCCGGAGGTCTCGGTCAATCCGATCCGGGTTCAGAAATTCAGCGCCTTCCTGCGCGGGGTTGCGGTGCCGGCCAACATCAATGTGGTCGGCGTCAAGCCTTTGCGCGGCAATGGTCTGGTGATCTGCGATCCGAAGCTGGTCTTCACCGTCATCGACAGCATGTTCGGCGGCAACGGCAACATGCAATACCGGATCGAGGGACGCGACTTCTCGCCGACCGAGCAGCGCATCATTTTGCGATTGGTCGAGGTCGTCACCGAGGAGTACCGAAAAGCCTGGAGCAGCATTTACCCGCTCAGCCTCGAGTACATGCGTTCGGAGATGAACCCGCAGTTCGCCACCGTGGCCACCCCGGGCGAAATTGTGGTCGCAACAACATTTTCGATCGAGATCGGCGAACTCGGCGGCGATCTGCAGATCTGCATCCCCTACTCCACGCTGGAGCCGATACGGGACATTTTGTATTCGTCGCTTCAGGGCGATTCGATGGAAACCGACAAGCGCTGGGTCAGCCTGTTGACCCAGCAGATCAAGTCCGCAGAGATCGAACTCGCCGCCGAGTTCGGTCACGCCAACGCCACGGTGGGTGAGCTGATGGCGCTGAAAGCCGGAGATTTCATCGAGCTCGAACTGCTCGAGCGCATCGTCGCGAAATCCGATGGCGCCCCGATCTTCGATTGTTCCTACGGCGTCTCCAATGGCCGCTATGCGATCAAGGTCCAGGAAATCCTAAGCCTGCCTCAGGTGCAGTAACTCACCCGCCCACATGATCCGGAGCACACCATGAGCACCCCCGACACCCTCAACGCTGGCGAACAGAATGCATTGGCCGATGAATGGGCTGCCGCCCTGGCCGAGGCCAAGCCGAGCGGCTTCAACGAAGCCAGTGAGGTGATGCAGGCCGAACGGGTCGAAGATGCAAGCCACATGTTCCCGCAGCTTGCGGGCGGCAAGGGTTCTCGCGAGTCTCGCCAGGACATCGACATGATCCTGGACATTCCGGTTCAGCTCACCGTCGAACTGGGGCGAACCCGGATCCCGATCAAGCACATCCTGCAACTGGCTCAGGGCTCGGTGATCGAGCTCGATGCGCTGGCGGGTGAGCCGATGGATGTGCTGGTCAACGGTTGCCTGATCGCCCAGGGCGAAGTGGTCGTGGTAAACGACAAGTTCGGCATCCGGCTGACCGACATCGTGACCCCATCGGAGCGGGTGCGCAGGCTCAATCGGACCTGACCACCCCTCTCACAGGAAACGCTTCGTGAATGCATCACCATCCGTCTGGCCTGCCCTGCTGGCTTTCATTGCCGTCATCGCGCTCATCCCGGTCGTGTTGTGGGTGCTCAAGCGACTGCAGTCCGGTGCAGCCACCGGTCACCGGCCCATCTCACTGCTGGGCGGTTTGTCGCTCGGTCCGCGCGAGCGCCTGGTGGTGGTGCAAACACAGGGGCGCCGTTGGTTAATTGGCGTCACCGCACACTCGATCTCCACGATCGCCGAGCTCGATGCGGACACCAGCACAGAGCCGGGATCGGTCGCAGCGTCGCCGCTCCAAAGCCCTGCAGGTGACGCCGCAATCCGGTTTGGCGAGCTGCTCGGAAAGCTGAAACGACATGACTGAAAAGCGCCTCCAGACGGCGATATGCGGCCTCGGTATCGGCGCAGTCCTGCTGGTGATCGCCGATCCGGGCGTTGCACAAGGCCTGACAGTCAACACCGCTCCCTCGGCGGGTGGCGGCACAACCTACTCGGTGCCGATCCAGACGATGCTCGCGTTTGCTGCGATGTCGTTCCTGCCGGCCGTGCTGCTGCTGATGACGAGCTTTACCCGCATCGTGATCGTGTTGTCGCTGCTGCGACAGGCGATGGGCTTGCAAACCACCCCGCCGAATCAGGTGATCGTCGGACTGGCGCTGTTCATGACGCTGTTTGTCATGGGACCGACCCTGGATCGCATTTATCAGGAAGCCTATGTGCCTTACACCGAGCAGAAGATCGGATTCGAGTCGGCACTCGACAAGGGCGCTGAACCGCTGCGCGGCTTCATGCTGAGACAGACCCGCGAAGCGGATTTGTCTCTGTTTGCCAAAATGGGCCGAGTCGATGCGAAGCAGACGGCTGAACAGATGCCGATGCGGGTGCTGATCCCGGCCTTTGTCACCAGTGAATTGAAGACCGCATTTCAGATCGGGTTCATGGTCTTCATCCCCTTTCTGATCATCGACATGATCGTCGCGTCAGTGCTGATGTCGATGGGGATGATGATGCTCTCGCCGGTGCTGGTCTCCCTGCCCTTCAAGCTGATGCTGTTCGTGCTGGCCGACGGATGGACGCTGCTGCTGGGATCGCTCGTTGCCAGCTTCGGCTGATTGAAAAGGTAAGCCCGTCATGACCCCTGAAACCGTTGTCACCATCGGGCGCCAGGCGCTCGAGACCATGCTGATCGTGTCGGCCCCCCTGCTGCTGATTGCGCTGGGCCTGGGTCTGGCGGTGAGCTTTTTCCAGGCGATCACCCAGCTCAATGAGCAGACGCTGAGCTTTCTGCCCAAGCTGGTCGGTGTGGCAGTGACACTGATTGTGATTGGCCCCTGGATGATCAGCACTCTGGTCGATTACCTGCAGCGCACGATCCAGTCGATTCCGCAGATGGTGCTGGGCGGCTAAGGCCCACTCCAGGCCTGGGGCCACGCGATGATCGAATTTTCCGACGCGCAGATCTCGGCCTGGCTGGCCGGGATCTTCCTGCCCTTTGTGCGGATCCTGGCGCTCTTCACCGCCGCACCCGTGTTGTCGGTGAGATCCGTCCCGGCTCGACTGCGCATCGGCGTGTCGCTCGCCCTGGCGGTGATGATGGCACCCACATTGAGCCTGCCAACCGGCCTGGACATGCTCTCCTGGCAGGCTGCGGGATACGTCGCCCAGGAGGTGCTGGTCGGACTGTCGATCGGGTTTGCCGCCCGCCTTGCCTTTGCAGCCTTCGACCTTGCCGGCGAGTTGATCGGGCTACAAATGGGTCTTTCGTTTGCCGGCTTTTTCGACCCATCGGGCGCTCAGGGCAATGCGGTTGGCAGCTTCATGAACACCACCGCCAGCCTGACCTTTCTGGCGATGAACGGGCCGCTGCTGTTGATCGCCGCGACGCTGCGCAGTTTTTCCAGCCTGCCGATCGGCGAGGTGCCCTTTCAATTCGTTGCGCGCTTCGACCCCATCGCATTGGGTGCTGAAGTGTTCTCGCTGGGCCTGTTGATTGCGACCCCCTTTCTGGCGCTGATCCTGTTCGTGAACCTGCTCCTGGGGGTGATGACCCGAGTGGCGCCGCAACTGGGGCTGTTCTCGGTGGGCTTTCCAATCACCATCAGTGCCGGACTGGTGCTGCTGGTGGTGGGCTTGCCGTGGATCGAGCAACCGATGGCGCGGGGGATGGTGCGGTTGTTGGGGATGTTCGGGTGAGGACAATGCCTCTGATCAGACACAAATCGGTTCACCATTTTTGTGTGATAAATCACATCGGCATTCTTTTCAAATGACTGAAACAGCAGCCAACAAGAAAATTCAAGCTATTGATTTAATGAAACTTAAATCTTCTGGCACAAAAAAAGCTTAGTAGCTCCATGCGCCCATTTCGGGCGGTCAAGTCGGCGCAACTGCACCGGTAATCACTCAATT
>CAIXXI010000306.1 GCA_903923345.1 uncultured Burkholderiales bacterium
CGCCAGAAGGCCTTCTTCACCCACGGTGCGGTGGCCATGCGTCCGCTGGTTCTGCGCGAAATCGCTGATGAGCTGAGCCTTCACGAATCCACGATCTCGCGCGTGACGACCCAGAAGTTCATGCACACGCCATTTGGAACCTTCGAGATCAAGTATTTCTTCGGCAGCCATGTGGCAACCGACACCGGCGGCACGGCATCGAGCACTGCAATCCGAGCCGTCATCAAACAACTCATCTCAGAGGAGAACGCCCAACACCCCTTGTCAGACAGCCGAATCGCCGAACTGCTCGGCGAGCAGGGTATCGTCGTCGCACGGCGCACCGTGGCCAAATACCGCGAGGCGCTCCAGATCGCTCCAGTCTCTCAGCGAAAGGCGCTCTAGACCGGAATCTGGCGACGCAAACACCTGTCTTGCCGCCCTTGCAACGATTTCCGAGAATCAGGAGTCCGCATGAATCTCTCCATCACCGGTCATCACCTCGAGGTCACACCCGCGCTGCGCGACTACATCACGTCGAAGCTCATGCGGGTCAGACGCCACTTCGACCAGGTCGTCGATGTCAGCGTCATCCTGTCGGTCGAGAAGCTGCAACAACGGGCCGAAATCAACATGCACCTGCCCGGCAAGGATCTGTTCGCCGAATCCATCGATGCGGACCTGTACGCGGCGATTGACTTGCTGATTGACAAGCTGGATAGACAGGTTCTCAAATACAAGGAAACCCGTCAGGGACATCCTCACGACGCCCTGAAGCATCAGGAAGTGTCCTGACACGAATGGAAACTGCGCTGTGCCGGCAATGGCGCAGCGCAGTAAACATCACGGTCACCAGAAGTAATCATGGATATAATCGCCGTCAGGAGTCGGTGCGCATGCATCTATCGGCCGATTCCGCATCGCAACAACCGGCCATGACGGCCCTGCCCCGATGAATCGAATCGCCCCCTTGCTGCCAGCCCGCAATGTCATCCTCGACCTTCAGGCGACCAGCAAGAAGCGCCTCTTCGAACAGGCCGCACTGCTCTTCGAGAACGAAAACGGGATCGAGCGGGGCAAGGTATTCGATTCGCTGTTCGCCCGTGAGCGACTCGGCTCCACCGGCCTCGGGCAGGGGGTGGCCATCCCGCACGGACGCATCAAGGGCCTGAAGGAAGCGGTCGCGGCCGTGGTGAGTGTCTCGCCGGGTATCCCCTTCGATGCACCCGATGCCCTGCCCGTTCGGCTGCTGGTTTTTCTCCTCGTGCCTGAACAGGCGAACGAGGAACACCTTGAGATCCTGTCTGAACTGGCCGAGTTATTGTCAGACAGCGCCGTGCGCGCAGCCCTGATGGAAACGCACGACGCCAGTCAGGTGCATCAGCTTTTGGCCTCCTGGGAGCCGTATCGTCCGGCTGCCTGAAGGGGCAAGAGGCCAGGGCGCGGCGCCGGCGTGTAGAGTTTTCAGATGCCCACGCCTGCATCGCCGGGTCATCCGCCCGCCCCAGCTCAATCAGACCTGTCCTGCGATCCGGATCTGACGCTGCGCGATCTGGTCCGGCTGACCGAATCCAGTCTCGGACTCAAATGGATCTGCGGCGAGTCGCTCGCCGACCGTCCGGCTGCAGTGCGAACACCCGATCCGGTCGATCAGGTCGGCTACCTCAATCTCATCCATCCGCATCGGCTGCAGGTCCTGGGCGCAGCGGAAGTCGCCTATTTCAACCGGCTCAGCAGCATCCGCCGCGAACATGTACTGGATGAAATCGGCCATGGTCAGCCGCCGGCGCTGATCCTCGCCGAAGCCGTGACCCCGCCCGACGAACTGGTGCCAGCCTGCATCGCTCGTGGTGTGCCCATGCTTTCCTGCAGCCTGCCCAGCGCCCGGGCCATCGAACTGCTGCGTGGGCAGCTTGCCAAATCAATGGCGCCTCAAGGCACCCTGCACGGCGTGATGATGGATGTGCTCGGACTGGGCGTGCTCATCTCGGGCGAGTCGGGTCTGGGCAAGAGCGAGTTGGGGCTGGAGCTCATCAGCCGGGGCCATGGGCTGGTCGCGGATGACGTGGTCGAGCTGCAACGGATCGGGCACAACACGATCGAGGCGCGATGCCCCGCCCTGCTGCAAGGGCTGCTCGAAGTGCGTGGCCTCGGACTGCTCGACATCAAGACGGTGTTCGGCGAAACCGCGGTACGCCGCAAGATGCGGCTCAAACTGATCGTTCACCTGGTCAGGCGCACCACCCATGAAGACGAATACGAGCGGCTGCCCCTCGAGGACATCAGCCAGGATGTGCTTGGGCTGGCGGTGCGCAAGGTCATCATCCCGGTGGCGGCCGGACGCAATCTGGCGGTCCTGGTCGAGGCCGCCGTCCGAAATACCATCTTGCAGCTGCGCGGTATCGATACCATGGGTGAATTCATCGCCCTTCAGCGGCGGGCCATCGATTCCAGGGACGATTGATCGATGAATGTGGTTCTGATCACCGGCATTTCGGGTTCGGGGAAATCGGTCGCAATCAATGTGCTCGAAGACGACGGCTTTTTCTGCATCGACAACCTGCCGGCCAAATTCCTGCTCGATGTCATCGAGTCGCTTCGCAGCCAGGGCTATGGCCGGGTCGCCGTGTCGATCGACGTGCGCAGTGGCACCTCGGTGTCCGAGCTGCGCGAGATCATCGGTGGGCTCGATCGCTTCGGGCACGACGTCAAGGTGCTGTTCCTCAATGCCCGAACCGATGCGCTGGTTCAGCGCTACTCCGAGACCCGCCGCAGGCATCCGCTCACGATGCACGGCGCAGCGCCCGGAGACGCCATTCCAACCCTGATCGAGTCGATCGAGCAGGAACGCGAAGTGATGAGCGTGGTCCAGGACCTCGGGCTGACGATCGACACCAGCGACCTCAGCGCGAACGTGCTGCGGCAGTGGGTGCGCGATGTGCTGAGCCTGCATCACTCGGACATCAGCCTGCTGTTCGAATCGTTTGCCTTCAAGCACGGCGTGCCGCTCGATGCCGATCTGGTCTTTGACGTGCGCTGTCTGCCAAACCCTTTCTACACCCCGTCTCTGCGAGCGCTCAACGGCACCGATGCACCCGTCGCCCAGTTCCTGTCCGAAGTGCCGGCTGTTCAGCGCATGATCGACCATATCGGCCACTTCGTGCAGCACTGGCTGCCGGCCTACCGCCAGGAAAACCGCAGCTACCTGACGGTGGCGATCGGTTGTACCGGCGGGCAGCATCGGTCGGTCTATGTCGTCGAACAGCTCGCCGCCCGGTTTCGCAACACCGAGCAGGTGCTGGTGCGACACCGTTCGCTGGCTGCGCGCAGCCTCGCGGCCTGAGTGGTGGCGCGGCCCCGACCATGCTGACCGACCTGCCGATCTTTCCGCTGAGCACCGTGCTGTTCCCGGGTGGCGTGCTGCCGCTGCGTATCTTCGAGGCGCGCTACATGGACATGGTGCGGGCCTGCATGAATAGCCAGTCGCCCTTCGGGGTCTGCCTGATCACTCGGGGCGGAGAAGTCGGCGAGCCGGCTGAACATGAATCGATCGGCTGTCTGGCCCATATCCACGACTGGGACATGCAGCAGCTCGGTCTGCTGCAGTTGCGCACGATCGGCGGCAGCCGCTTTCGGATCGAATCCCGCCGGCTCGAAACCAACGGGCTCATCCGCGCCAGCGCCAGCTTGATCCCCGATGACGAGCCCACCCCGCTGCCCGGCGAATACGCCGAGTGCGCCGCGTTGCTGCGTCGAATCGTCGAGGAATGGCGCGGCAACGAGCCAGACCCGAACAAGCGGATGATCGCTGAACCCTGCGAATTCGATTCAGCCTCGTGGGTCGGCAATCGGCTCGCGGAATTCCTGCCGATTCCGGGCCCGGTCAAGAACAAGCTGATGGCGCTTGACGATCCGATCGCCCGACTGGCCATCGTCCACCGCTGGCTGCAGCAGCAAAAAGTCATTTCCTGAAAATTGGGGTCAGACCCCAATTAAGCCTCCAATGACCTCATTTGCTGATCCAGCAACAGGGTTCTGACGGGTTTGGGCAGCGGCGCGCGTTCGACATCGCGCCAGGCGAGCCACTCGCAGCCGGGCAAGGCAGGCCATCCGTCATCGACCTCATTGATCCGCCAGACCGTTGCCGCCAGTCGAAAGTGCGTAAAGACATGTCGAACGACGCCTAAACGCGCTGGCGTATGCCGACTGGCCAGGCCAAAGGCCTGACTCAGAAAAACCATGACCTGCGCCGTATCAACCGTGTCATCGCTGACGGTCGATGGCCGTGGCGCCCGCACCTCGGGCAGGCTCCAGAGGCCGCCCCACAGTCCTGAAGCCGGCCTGCGCTCCAGCAAAACCCGATCGCCGCGACAGATCATCACCCAGTCCGCAGTGCGCAGCTCAAGCGAGCGCCTGGGCCTCGGGGTCGGCAAGTCATCCACCCGACCCTGCGCGCGCGCTTGGCATCGACCACTCACCGGGCAGGCCTCGCACCGTGGCCGCGCCCGCAGGCACACGGTTGCGCCCAGATCCATCAGGCCTTGCGTATAGGCCTCGATGCGGCCTGGTCCGGGCTGGGGCAGCTCGCGCTGCGCAATCATCCACAACTGATCCAGCACGGCGCGTTCACCCGGGAATCCCTCCACGGCGAAGACCCGGCACAAGACGCGGCGCACATTGCCATCGAGAATCGGGGCCATGACGCCTGCTGAAAATGCCGCAATCGCGGCAGCGGTCGAGCGCCCGATACCGGGCAATGCCTCAAGTGCGATCGGGTCAACCGGAAACACTCCGCCGTGCACGGCCATGATCGCCTTGGCGCAGGCATGCAGATTTCTCGCCCGGCTGTAATAGCCCAGACCGCTCCAATACCGCAGCACCTCGTCGAGATCAGCATCGGCCAGAGTGGCCACGCTGGGAAAACGGCCAAGGAAGCGGTCGTAGTAGCCCAGCACAGTCGACACCTGGGTCTGCTGGAGCATGATTTCCGAGACCCAGATGCGGTACGGGTCTTGCGTGCCCTGCCAGGGCAGACCGTGTCGACCAAACTCGGCTTGCCACGCGATCACCGCATCGGCCAGGGATGCGCCCTGCGTATCGACGGCCGGCACCTGCCTCAGACTGCGGTCGCCTCGATGGCCTGACTCGCGTCGGCCACCAGCACTGCGCCGAGCTGATCAGCCAATTGCGCCAGGCAAACGAGTTGCGAGTCTAGATGGTCGCGATCGGCTTCGAGCTGCCCGATACGGCCCTGCAGCTGCCCGCTTGCATCGAGGATCCGCTGGACCGACTCGAGCCGACGACGCAGCTGCGACTGCCGCTCGCGCACCTGCCCCTCGAGGGGCGAGAGCAGCCCATCGAGCCAGGCCTTCAACATGCGTTCGGCCAGTTCGTAGACGGCGCGCAATCGCACCGCGACAGTTTCGAAGAATCGCCGGGTCAGGGCCCATTTCTCGGTGGTCACCAGGCTGAGGGCACCAAAGTGCCGTTGCTGGTAGCCCCTCAAGCGGTCGAGCTCCTGAAGGTAGCGATGCAGGGAAAAAGTGGCCGGAGCGCCCAGCGTCAGGCCGTGCTCGCGCCCGAAACTCGCGTACATCGCAGCCATCAACGACTGCACTTCGTCGACCTGCCGTGCCAGAGCATGGAAATCCTGGCTGGCGGCCTCGATCAGCCCGTCCATGCCGCCACGCAATCCGCTCGACAAACGACTGTCCTTCATCCGCTGTCGGGCCTCCCGGACATGCGACTTCAGTCGCGCCAGTCGGACGATGTCCTTCATCTCGGACTCATGGCGGGCAAAAACCACCCGACATGCCTTGAACTGGCGCAAGCACCGATCGAAGTCGGCCCGCTCGAGCCGGATACGCCGTGCGGTCTGCTCGATGGCCAGGCGATTCTTGCCGCGCAATCCCTCCAGCTCGAGCAGCTGCTCGAGCAGCGCGTGTCGACGCGAGGACAGCAGCGCGCGGGTCAATGCCATCAGCGCATCGGACTCAAGCCTGACCTGCTCGGCGATAATCGACTGACGCTGCGGCACGATCTCGCGCGACAGCGCCTGCTCAAAGTCAGGCAAACGGCTTTGCGCAAGCAGAGCCGAATCATTCGTGACCCGGGCCACCAGGCCCTTTTGCGCCGATACCGGGAAGATGCGATTTGCCGGCAGATCCAGCGTCCGCGCGACCTCCTCGACCTGCC
>CAIXXI010000307.1 GCA_903923345.1 uncultured Burkholderiales bacterium
GATCGTGCCGTTTTCGCCGTCACTGCGACGAATCGGTGAGCGCTCGTTGAGTTCGTCCAGATAGGCGTCGATGCCGCCCGATTCGCGTTCGAGAAAGCGCTGAACTGCGTCTGCGAACGCGGGCTGCGACAAACGATGGTACGAGCAGGTCTGAACCGGCAGGAACCCTCGGGCCATTTTGTGTTCGCCCTGTGCGCCACCCTCGAAGCGGCTGATGCGATTGCGAATCGCCCACTCGATCGGCGCGTAATAGCTGGCCTCGAAGTGCAGACAGGGCACGTGTTCGAGCGCACCCCAGTAGCGCCCATAGATGGCCGTCTCATCGCGCAACAACAGTGACGCTGCAATCGGTCGATCACCTGCGCTCGCTTTGGCCATCAGAAGCGCCTGCGGCATGGTGCTGGCGAGCGCATCGAAGAAGCGCCGGTTCAGATAGGGTGTGGAATGGTGCTGTGCGTAGGTGGTCCGGTAGCAGCGCGAAAACAGCGCCCAGTCTTCTGAACTGATCGCCTCGCCTTCGAGCATCTCCACCCGCACGCCGGCTTCGGCCACCTTTCGACGTTCTGCACGGATCTTCTTGCGCTTGGGTTGGGTGAGCGCGGACAGAAAATCCTCGAAATCGGTCCAGCCCGGATTGGTCCAGTGGAATTGCACACCCAGGCGCTGCATCAGGCCGGCTGCTTCCAGTGCCTGTGCATCCTCGGGGCACGGAAAGAGGACATGCAGGCCGGATAGACCCAGCGCCTCGGTGACCTCGATCAGGGCTCTGACCAGCTCGCGACGAGCAAGTTCGTTGCGGGCGAGCAAGCGTGCGCCGGGCACCGGCGTGAATGGAATCGCAACCAGCGCCTTCGGGTAGTAGTCCAGTCCATGCCGATGGTAGGCATCGGCCCAGGCCCAGTCGAAGACATATTCGCCATAGGAATGCGCCTTCAGATACATCGGCGCAGCTGCCGCCAGCGCGCCGGTCGGGTCGAAGAGACACACGAAATGCGCTCGCCAACCGGCATCATCGCCCACGCAGCCACTCGACTGAAGTGCCGCCAGGAAGGCATGGCGGATGAAGGGCCCATCGCCCGAGCTCGATCGCAGCGCGAGACCATCCCAGTCGGACGCGGACAGCTCGCGAATGTCTTCGACGATGCGCATGCGATACTTATCGATCTGCGCCGTTCCTTCGGATTCGCTCATGCCTACCCGGGTTGCCAGTGCCCAACTCAATCAGATCATCGGAGATTTCGACGGCAATGTGCGTCGGATCACCGAAGCCGCACAACACGCCGTCAACGCCGGCGCGACCATCCTGATCACGCCCGAGCTGTCGTTAACCGGCTATCCACCGGAAGACCTGCTGCTTCGCGACGCATTCTATGACAGGACGGCCGATGCGCTCGCCGGATTGCTTCGCGCGTCGATGCAGTGGCCGTCATTGCACCTCATCATCGGCCATCCGGCTTCCGAAGCAGGACGCCGGTTCAACGCCGCGTCGGTGATCTGCAACGGCCGGGTCCTGGGCGAATATCGTAAGCAGGAGCTGCCGAACTACGGCGTCTTCGACGAGCAGCGCTACTTTGACCCAGGTCATGAAGCTCTGGTGTTTGAAGTCGAAGGCATCCGCTTCGGCCTGGTGATCTGCGAAGACTTCTGGTTTGATCGCGCGCCGAAAGCGGCCCGCCAAGCGGGGGCGCAAGTGCTGCTGGCACCGAATGCCTCGCCCTATCACCTCGACAAACAGCACCTTCGCCTCGATGTGCTGCGTGACCATGTTTGCGCACAGGGCATGTCGGTGGTGCTCGCCAGTCTGGTCGGCGGCCAGGATGAGCTGGTCTTCGACGGCATGTCGCTGGCACTCAACTCGGATGGAACGGTCGCCGCTCAGGGCAAAGCCTTCGACTCTGATCTGCTGCTCATCGATGTCGAACCCGATGGTCGCCTTGCCGGGCGGATCGAACCCACCGCTTCACTCGAAGCCCAGGTCTACGCAGCCCTGGTGCTCGGTGTTCGCGACTATCTCGGAAAAAATGGTTTTCCGGGCGCGATCATCGGTCTGTCCGGAGGGATTGACTCAGCCTTGACCCTGGCGATTGCAGTGGATGCGATTGGGGCTGACAAGGTGCGTGCGGTCATGATGCCGTCGCCCTATACCGCCGACATCTCCTGGATCGACGCCCGCGACATGGCTGCCCGTCTGGGTGTGCGCTACGACGAGATCCCGATTGCCCCCTGTTTTGATGCCTTCCTTGAAACCCTGTCCGCAGAGTTCAAGGGATTGCCGCTGGATACCACCGAGGAAAACCTGCAGGCCCGCATCCGTGGAACCCTGCTCATGGCACTGTCCAACAAGTTCGGATCCATCGTCCTGACCACGGGCAACAAGTCCGAAATGGCGGTCGGTTATTCGACGCTCTATGGTGATCTGGCCGGCGGTTTTGCAGTCATCAAGGACATCGCAAAGACCCTGGTCTACCGGCTCTGCACTTATCGCAACACCGTGTCCGAGGTGATACCCGAGCGCATCATTACCCGCCCGCCCAGTGCGGAGCTGCGCCCGGACCAGAAGGATCAGGATTCGCTGCCGCCTTATGACCAGCTCGATGGCATCGTCAAGCTCTACATGGAAGAGGACTGCCGCATCGATGACATCATCGCTGCCGGTTATCCCCGTGAGGCGGTCGAGAAAGTGGTCCGGCTGATGCGCATCAGCGAATACAAGCGTCGGCAATCGCCCGTCGGCATCCGCGTGACCCATCGCGCATTCGGGCGCGACTGGCGCTATCCGATCACTTCAAAGTTTCGCGATTGAACCCCTCATCCGCCAGGAGAACGACATGAAACGCATCACCGCAATCATCAAACCCTTCAAGCTCGATGAGGTCAGAGAGGCGCTGGCCGAGGTGGGTGTCACCGGTCTGACTGTCACCGAGGTCAAGGGCTTCGGTCGCCAGAAAGGTCACACCGAGTTGTACCGTGGTGCGGAATATGTGGTCGATTTTCTACCCAAGGTGAAGATCGAAGTGGTGGTGCCTGATGCCACACTTGATGCCGCAATCGACGGCATCGTGAAAGCCGCTCACACCGGCCGTATCGGCGACGGCAAGATCTTCGTGACCGCTGTGGAACAGGTCATCCGTATCCGCACCGGTGAAACCGGCAACGACGCGGTTTAAGCCCTGGCTTCGCCGGCGCTGAACAACCGGCGAACCCCTTTGACCAGCCAGTGCAGCAACAAGCCGGCACTGAGCAGAAAAATCGCAAGCAGCACCAGAAAAACCACCGGGAACTGCACGGCGAGCCATGACCCGCCGACCACCGCGACGTCTTCAATCAGCGAGAGAGACAGGTTCGAGAAGGGTTCTGGCGAGGTGTTGGCCGCCGCCCGGGCACCGGCTTTGGAGAAATGCGTAGCAGCGGTGACTGAGCCGCCGAGCAATGCAGCCGCCAGGGCCACTCCGGCGCCCGCGTCGCCAAAGACGCCAGCTGCAAGGGCTGCTCCGGCCGGAATCCGTATGAAGGTCTGCAGGCCGTCCCAGATGCTGTCAAGCCAGGGCAGTTTGTCGGCGAAGGCTTCGACGGCTGCCATGAAGCCCGCAGCACCGATCACGACCGGGCTGGTGAGCAGTTTCAGATGCTCTGGCAAGGGCATCCATCCGAAAAGACCGGCCAGCCCCAGGCCGCAGATCACCAGATACAGCCGCAGGCCTGCGCCCCAGGCCAATGCTCCAGCCAGAGCCAGCTCTGGAATGTGTTGCATGACGGCGTCCATTCAGATTCTCCAGTGAGTTCGATCAGCGTCTCTTGACGCCGGCTTTCAGCAGCACCACCAGCGCGCCACTGCCGCCGTCGGTGGGGCCAGCCTGACAGAAGGCGAGCACTTCATCGCGTTGGGTGAGCCAGCGCAGGACCTTGCCCTTGAGAACGGGCTCCTTGTTGACCGATCCCAGTCCCTTGCCGTGAATGACCCTGACGCAGCGTTGCTCGCGACGAAGGCATCCGGCGAGGTGTTCGACCAGTGCCTCGCGGGCTTCGTCGACACGCAGTCCGTGCAGGTCAATTTGTGACTGAAGCACCCAATGGCCGCGACGCAGGCGGCGCACGACATCGGCTCCCACGCCGGGTCTTCGAAAGGACAGGTCGCCATCGGTGTCGAGGAGGCGATCGATATCGATTTCGTCGCTGATCGATTCGGCCAGCGCCTGCGATTCATCGAGTTCGAACTGACGCGCAGTCGGCTCCAGCTCGGCGACCGGCTGCTCGACTCGGCCATCCGATTGAAGCGGCACTGCATCCGACATCGCGGATCGAAACAGATTGCGTTCGCGCTCAAGCCGCTCGCGCTGCTCACGGGCCTTTGCAGCGGCTTGCGCCGCGCGCAGCGCCTCTTCGCGCATCGCATCCCGGACCGAAGCGAGTTCGGCCAGGCTGCTCAGAGGCGATCGAGGAGGAGGGGGCTTCGCCATGGTCCGTGCCCGAGCGCATAAGCGCCGCGTGGATCAGCCCGCCTCGTCCTGATTCTCAAGCCAGCGCTGGGCGTCCAGCGCCGCCATACAGCCCGTGCCGGCACTGGTGATGGCCTGACGATAAACATGGTCCTGAACATCGCCTGCTGCGAAAACGCCTTCAATGCTGGTCATGGTGGCCATGCCCTGCAATCCGCCGCGGGTGACGATGTAGCCGTTGGCCATCTCGAGCTGACCTTCGAAGAGGCCGGTATTGGGTTGATGGCCGATTGCGATGAACACCCCGTGCAATGACTTGTCTTCGGTCGCTCCGCTTTGCACATCACGCAGCCGCATTCCGGTGACGCCGCTGGCATCACCCAGCACCTCGTCCAGAACGCTGTGCCAGCGCACTTCGATGTTGCCCGTGGCGGCCTTGGCCATCAGCTTGTCGATGAGGATCGGCTCGGCCTTGAACCGGTCGCGCCGGTGCACGACCGTGACCTTGCTGGCGATATTCGAGAGGTACAGCGCTTCTTCGACGGCCGTGTTGCCGCCACCGATGACGGCCACTTCCTGATTGCGATAGAAAAATCCGTCGCAGGTCGCGCAGCCTGACACGCCTTTACCCATGAAGGCTTCTTCCGAGGGCAAGCCGAGGTACTTCGCCGAAGCGCCTGTGGCGATGATCAAGGCATCACAGGTGTACTGGCCCGAATCGCCTGCCAGCTTGAACGGGCGACTGCTGAGGTCGACGGTGTCGATGTGATCAAAGATCAGTTCGGTGTCGAAACGCTCGGCATGTTCCTGAAAACGCTGCATCAGTTCCGGGCCTTGAACGCCTTTTGCATCGGCTGGCCAGTTGTCGACATCGGTGGTGGTCATCAGTTGGCCACCCTGTGCAAGGCCGGTGATCAGCACCGGCTTGAGGTTGGCGCGGGCGGCATAGACCGCTGCGGTGTAGCCGGCCGGACCGGAGCCCAGAATCAATACCCGGCAATGCCTCGCGTCGCTCATGTTGAAACCTCGGTAGAAAGTCAGTCAGTGATTGAATGTGGAAAATCTGGCGGCAGGGCTCGAAAGCGGCGTGATGGCTTGAAAAACAGACAGTTGCAGGTCTCTTCTCAAGCAAAACATTGGAATCTCGCGAGACATGGTGCAAAATCATACAAGTTGTGTCAGCGGAGGCCATGATGGCACTTGAAGCAAACAAGGCATTTCTCAAGCGTGTTTCGCTCTTTTCGGGGCTTGGCGAGCGTCAGCTGGATGCGCTAGCGTCTTCGAGTGTTCGGCGCGCCTTTCCAAAGGGCCGCATGATCGTGGCCGAGGGCGAGCCTTCGGCAGCGCTCTATATTCTGCTGTCGGGTCGAGCCAAGGTTCAGCGATCTGACTCCGAGGGCAAGGAAGTCATCCTGGCCATTCTGGGCGCGGGAGAGTGCTTTGGTGAGATGAGCCTGATCGACGATGCGCCCAGGTCAGCGAGCGTCATCACCATCGAGTCCTGCGATTTCATGGCCATCAACAAGGATGCATTCAAGGAGATTCTCTCCGAGAATCCCGAGATCGCCATGAAGATCATGAAAGGTCTGGTCAAGCGGCTCCGAGAGGCAGACCGCAAGATCGAGACGCTGGCGCTGCTTGATGTGTACGGGCGTGTGGCCCGCGTGCTGATCGACTTCTCTGAGGAAGTGGGTGGCGAGCGCATCGTCAAAGGCAAGCTGCCTCGCCAGGAAATTGCCAAGATGATCGGCGCTTCGCGTGAGATGGTGTCTCGGGTCATGAAGGGGCTCGAAGCCGAGGGCTACATCGTGCCGCTCGAGAGCGGCAAACTGGTGCTGCGCGAAAAGCTCAGCAACTACCTCCAGTAGAACCTCAGTGGCTCGAGGTATCGGCAGCGCTGCGGTTGCGTCGAGAGGGTTTCCGGCGAGCGCGAAATCGAGTGCATCGCTTCTGCCAGAGCGTCTGGTGGTGTTGCTTCGCGAATCCAGATGGCTGATGCAGTGCTGCGTCGCCGTGTTCGTTGCCCTGATTCTGCTGAGCTACCAAGCAGCCGACCCTGGTTGGTCGCACGCCGTGTCCGGGCGAGAGGTCCACAATCTCGGTGGTCGAGTCGGCGCCTGGTTCGCTGACCTGCTGCTCTATCTGTTTGGATACAGCGCCTGGCTGCTGGCGGTTTTCCTGATGGTCCGGGTGGTCGCCGGATACCGCGAACTGCACAGACCCACTCTGGCAGAGCGCAACGAGGCATTGGATTCCGAGTCATTCGGCTGGGATCGCTGGATTGGTTTCGCGTTGTTTGCAGCCGGTTGCCTGGCGATTGAATCGTCCCGGATGGGGACTCAATCAGGAAGCCTGCCTTTTGCGCCGGGTGGCGTGGTGGGTTTTGCGCTGGCGCAGCCCATGCTCGAGCATCTCGGGCCGGTGGGCGGCACCTTGCTGATGCTCATGCTCTTGTCGATCGGGTTTTCCCTCGCGACCGGACTGTCCTGGCTGACGATCTTCGAACGCGTCGGGTCAGGACTGGAAGGAGCGGTGCTCGGCATCATGCGGGGCGTTGAGGCCCTGAGCGATCGACGTGCCGGCGAACGGGCGGCAAGCTTTCGAACTGAAACCGTCGAGGTCAAGCGCCGGATTCTGTCCGATGACCCCGAACCGGTGCGCATCGAGCCGCCTGCTCCACCGGTCGAGCCCTCGGTGAAGGCACAAAAGGAGCGGCAAAAGCCGCTGTTCGCCGATCTGCCTGCTGACACCGAACTGCCACCGCTCTCGCTGCTCGATGCCCCACCGGCTACCCGAGACACGATCCCGCCTGAGACCCTTGAATTCACCTCCAGGCTGATCGAGAAAAAGCTGGCGGACTTCGGCGTGGTGGTGAATGTCGTCGCTGCCTATCCCGGCCCGGTGATCACCCGCTACGAGATCGAGCCGGCCACGGGTGTGAAAGGCTCTGTCATCGTCAACCTGTCGAGGGATCTGGCCCGCGCGTTGTCGCTGACCTCGATCCGGGTGGTTGAGACCATTCCCGGCAAGAGCCTGATGGGTCTGGAGTTGCCCAATCCGAGGCGCCAGCCGGTCCGCCTTTCCGAGGTACTCGGCTCGAAGGTGTATGCGGACTCCGCATCGCCGGTCACGCTGGTTCTGGGTCATGACATTGCCGGGCGCCCGACAGTCGCTGACCTTGCCAAGATGCCCCACCTTCTGGTTGCCGGCACGACCGGCTCTGGCAAGTCGGTGGGCATCAACGCAATGCTGCTTTCGCTGCTGTACAAGGCAGAGCCCGAGGATGTCCGGATGATCCTGATCGATCCGAAGATGCTCGAGCTCAGCACCTACGAAGGCATTCCGCACCTGCTTGCACCGGTGGTGACCGACATGCGTCAAGCCGGACATGCGCTGAACTGGTGTGTGGCCGAGATGGAGCGACGCTATCGGGTGATGAGCAAGCTTGGGGTTCGCAACCTCTCCGGCTACAACACCAAGATCGCGGATGCTGCCAAGCGCGGCGAGTCGATCCCGAACCCCTTCTCCCTGACGCCAGACGCGCCCGAGCCCTTGGGCAAGCTGCCGACGATCGTCGTGGTGATCGATGAACTCGCTGACCTGATGATGGTGGTTGGCAAGAAGATCGAGGAGCTGATTGCACGGCTCGCTCAGAAGGCGAGGGCGGCCGGTATTCATCTGATTCTGGCGACTCAGCGGCCTTCCGTCGATGTGATCACCGGCCTGATCAAGGCCAATATCCCGACCCGCATCGCCTTCCAGGTGTCTTCGAAGATCGATTCTCGAACCATTCTCGATCAGATGGGTGCCGAGGCCCTCCTGGGGCAGGGCGACATGCTCTACATGCCGCCCGGGACCGGTCTGCCGGTACGTGTGCATGGCGCCTATGTCGCTGACGACGAGGTGCATCGGGTGGTTGCGCACTGGCGCGAGCGTGGTGGCGAGCCAGACTATGTCGAGGGCATCCTTGAAGGCGGCCTGAGCGGCGATGGCGTCGATACCGGCAGTGCGGTCGGCTTCGGCGGCTTGTCTGCGACGCTGCAGGAAGCCGGCGTCGACGGTGAAGCCGATGCGCTCTATGACCAGGCGGTGGCGGTCGTGCTCGAGCACAAGCGTGCCTCGATTTCCCTTGTTCAGCGCCATCTGAGAATCGGCTATAACCGCGCCGCCCGACTGCTCGAGCAGATGGAGAAATCCGGCATCGTGACTGCGATGGCCAGCAACGGCAATCGCGACATCATCGTGCCAAGGCGCTCTGACGACTGAGCGCATCCTCCGCGCGGGTAAGATCTCCGGATGAAGCCTTTCCTGATCCCGGCCTGTCGGTGGCCTTCGACAGTTCACTTAGCACTTCGCAGAGGGCTGTTGCTCAGCCTGGCTGCGTTATCAATGGCCTATGCGCCGTTCGCGGCAGCAGCAACAGCACTTGAGCAGTTGCGCGAGTTCGCCTCATCGACCCGCTCCGCCCGCGGAGAATTCACGCAGGTGCAGGCGCTGAGCAACGGGCGCAGTGGTGCCTCGAGCAGCGGCACGTTTGCATTCACTCGGCCCGGGCGTTTCCGCTGGGAAGTGACGCGTCCGATCGAGCAGCTCATCGTCACGGACGGCGAGCGCGTTCACTTCTACGACAAGGACTTGCGCCAGGTCACCGTGCGCAAGATGAACGAGGCGATTGGATCGACGCCAGCCGCAATCCTGTTCGGCTCCAATGATCTTGAAGCGAACTTCATC
>CAIXXI010000308.1 GCA_903923345.1 uncultured Burkholderiales bacterium
GTCCGAACCCATCAAGGCCACGCCTTCATCTGGCGCGCCAATCGGGAAGGCCCGAACAGCCACCACGCCGACATGGGTCTGACCGTCAGCCAGGGTCAGCACCAGTCGACCGAACGCATCCCGATCAAGCGAAAAATCAGCCACCGTCATCCTCGTCCACTTCGGTACGCCAGACCTTGGGCTCGGCCCCATCATCATCCTGCCGAACCTGAGCCTGATACAGACGGAAGTAGGCCCCTTCCATCGACATCAGTGAATCGTGGTCACCCACCTCGACCACCTGACCTCGGTCCATGACCACCAGGCGATCAGCCCGGCGCAAGGTACTCAGTCGATGGGCAATCGCAATGGTGGTGCGTCCGAGCACCAGATTGTCGAGGGCTTTCTGGATTTCCTTTTCGGTCTCGGTGTCCACTGCCGAGGTGGCCTCGTCCAGAATCAGGATCTTGGGATCGATCAGCAGGGCGCGGGCAATCGAGATGCGCTGACGCTCGCCGCCTGACAAGGCCTGGCCTCGCTCGCCCACCAGAGAATCGTAGCCGTGAGGCAGGCGCAGGATGAAATCATGCGCATGAGCGGCTCGAGCGGCCTTGACAATCTCGGCGTGCGTCGCATCCGGCTTGCCATAGGCGATGTTCTCCGCAATCGTGCCGAAAAACAGGAACGGCTCCTGAAGCACCAGTCCGATGTGGCGTCGAAACTGGGCCACCGGCACCGACCTGACATCGACGCCATCGATTCGGATCGAACCATCCGACACATCGTGAAAGCGGCAGATCAGGTTGACCAGGGTGCTCTTGCCTGACCCGCTGTGACCCACCAGCCCGATCATTTCACCCGGCTTGATCGAGAGGTCAATGCCGCGAATCACCGCTCGATTGCCATAACGGAATGCCGCTCCGACGACATCGATCCGTCCTTCAATCTTTTCCAGATTCACCGGATTCGCTGGCTCCGGCACGCTCGAGACATGGTCGAGAATGTCGAAAATCCGTTTGGCTCCCGCCGCAGCCTTTTGAGTGATCGAAACGATCCGGCTCATCGAATCCAGCCGCAAGTAAAAGCGGCTGATGTAGGCCAGAAATGCCGTCAAGACCCCGACCGTGATCTGGTCCCGGGAGATCTGCCAGATTCCGAAGCCCCAGACGAACAACAGTCCGACTTCGGTCAAAAGAGTCACGGAGGGCGTGAACAGCGACCAGATGCGATTGACCCGGTCATTGACCGCCAGATTATGGCGATTGGCCTCCCGAAAGCGTTCAGTCTCGCGCTGCTCCTGGGCGAAGGCCTTCACCACCCGGATCCCCGGAATGGTGTCGGCCAGTACGCTGGTGACTTCGGCCCAGATCCGGTCGACCTTCTCGAACCCCGTGCGCAGCTTGTCTCGAACGGTGTGGATGAGCCATGCAATGAATGGCAAAGGCAGCAGGGTAACCAGCGCCAGCCAGGGGTCGATCGACGCGAGAATCGCCGCCGTCATGATGATCATCAGGATGTCGGTGGCGAAATCCAGAAGGTGGAGCGACAAAAACAGGCAGATCCGATCCGTCTCGGCGCCAATGCGCGCCATCAGATCACCGGTTCGCTTGCCACCGAAATACTGCAATGACAGGTTGAGCAGGTGCTCGTAAGTCTGGGTCCGCAAGTCGGCCCCGATCCGCTCACTGACCAGCGCCAACACATAGGTTCTGGCCCATCCCAGCCCCCAGGCCAGCAGCGCTGCGGTCAGCAAGCCGCCCAGGTACATCGCCACGGTTTCAGGCTCGATGGGCACGCCCCGCTGATAAGGAATCAGCACCTTGTCCATCAGCGGCATGGTGAGATAGGGCGGAACGAGCGTGGCGGCGGTTGCTGCCACGGTCAGCAGAAAACCCAGGGCCAGTTGGCCTTTGTAAGGCTTGGCAAACCGCCACAATCTGAGCAGCACCCAGGTCGACGGCGGCGCCTCCGGCGCTGGCGCACACGCCAGGCATTCATGAGACCCAGCCGGTATGGCCGCCTGACATTTGGGGCATCGGGCCGGCGGCGCAACAAGCGGTCGCCCGTCTTCCGGACGGCTGGCCACCAGCTCGAAGGCCTCGATCAGTCGCTGCACCGCAGCATCCTGACCCAGCGTGTACCGCCAGGCGCTCAAGCGCTGGCGGTCATCGAAAAGTTCCAGAGCACCGACGCCGGCATGGTCACGCTTGCGCAGCGACAAACCCGGTCCGATCACGCGATCTGACCAGGATGAGGACCCCGGCGCACGGGCGAGCAGGCGTCGGTCCGTCACAGCCACGAGCCCCGCCGCATAATGAAGCCGCTCGTCCAGATCCGGTTGTATCCAGGCGATCAGTTGCTCGCCCGACGTCAGATGACCGCGCAATTCCCTAGCAATCAGGTCAGGAATTGCTCCGTAGGGGTCGTCGGCAGGCAACTTCAGGTCGGTCATTGGCTGGCTTTCAGGCTGCGCAAGGGTACCTCATCCGGCCGAGCGCACCATGGCCGGGCAATAATCCACCCAAAATTCATCGTTGCGTAAACCGCAATCCGACTGGCGCGTTCAAGTCTGGACGGGCATCGTTCGGTTCGTGCGCGAACCCAGCCCGACCCCGCGCAGATTGCGCCCTGATTCTTTCGCGACGATTGCCATGAAA
>CAIXXI010000309.1 GCA_903923345.1 uncultured Burkholderiales bacterium
ATGGCCAAAGCGCATCAGGCGTTCGTCGCAAATCCGGACCATGCTGGCATGCGTAAACATATTGTCTGCTGCACGCTGAGGCGAGTAACCCAGGGACGCCTGGATGATTTCCATCTGGTCTGGTCGGCCGGTCAGAAACATCCAGTCGGCGCCCAGGCCGTATCGCTTCTTGTATTCGAGTAATTGTTTCGGCCCGTCATCAAGCGGGGTGAGGGTCATTGTCACGAAGGTGAGCTTGCCGGCCGAGTTGCCCAGCATCTCCCTGGCGTCGATGAGATTGCGCATGGTCGGGGGGCAGAGCTTTTCGCAGGCGCTGTACATGGCCGAGAGCACCACCTGGCGCCCCTTCAGCACATCGTCGTAGAAGCGCAAGCTGCGCCCGTTTTGGTCGATCAGTGACACGTTCGGAGCGAGGCGTTGCAATTGCGCCCGACGCGATGCCCGTTCAGCCGCATCGGCATCAAAGTGAGCGACCCGCTCGTTCTTGCCAGGAACGCGGCCGGTGAGCAGCTCGCGTCTGGACGTGTCGACGGTTGTTGTGGATGTTTGCATGGTGATGGTCCTCAGGGTCTCGCTTTGGTGTCGCCCACGTCATCCACGCCTAACAACAGCATCATGCCGTAGTCCTCATGCACGGAGTTGTGGCAGTGGAAGGGGTACACACCCACGTAGTCGGTCGGTGTCACGATGTACTCGGCTGTTTCGCCCGGGTACAGGTTGATGACATCCACACGGCCGAAATCCGGGCTGGTTGCAGGCACCGCAGCCCCGTTTCTGCGGGTGATGCGTCCTTCGACGAAGTGCATGTGCAATGGATGCCCCCATCCACCGTTGAGACTGAAGATCCAGCGCTCAGGCCGTCCGCGCTTCATCCAGAATCGCACTGTGGTGCAGTCCACCACCACGCCATTGACGGCCCAGCCGAGATCCTTGCTGTCCCACTCGAAGGTTCGGGTCAGGGCAGGCGTCGGGACGGGCGGCAGGCTGATGGGTGCGAAGCTGGTGATCGTGGCCGGATTGGCACTGGCGTCTGCGACGGCGGCGGCACCGATTCGAAATTCCATGACGGCGTTGGCGACAGTCCCCTTGGGATCGAGATCGGTCCTGGGTTGCTCCGGGTTCGTCTGCTTGGCCCGGTTCTCGAGCCAAAGCGTTTGTGCGCCAAAGGTGGTGGCAATGGCTGCGAAGTCGACGATCACATCAACCCGCTGCGCAGGCGACAGGCGCACTGAAGTCACCTGGACAGGCTTGGTCAGCAGATTGCCGTCGGATGAGATGATCCAGAAGGGAATGTTCTGACCGGGATTCGCTGGGTTGGTCAGGGCCAGGATCTGATAACGCGAGGGGCCCCTGTTCAGCAAGCGCAGGCGGTAACGCCGCTTGTCGACCGGAAAAAAGGGCTGGATCTTTCCATTGACCAGATACTTGTCGCCCAGATGGCCGTTTTTGTTGGTCAGGTCGATCTCGGTCTGTCCGGTGCTCGGATTGATCCAGACATCACCGATCAGGATCGGGATGTCGTACTTCGGATAGCTCGGCAGACGAAAGCCGGTGGTTTCATTACCGGTGTCGTACTCATTGAAGACCAGATGAAAACCTGCCATCCCTTTGTACACATTGGCGCCGGTGTAGCCCTCCCGGTGGTCGTGATACCAGAGCGTTCCCAGTGTCTCGCGCACATCACCATTCGGCATCGCCGGGTTGAGCCTTGGAATGACATTGCTCGGCGTGGTCTTGATCAGTGGGTTTGTTGAATGGGTGGTCGGATCAATGAAGCCCGAGCGCTTCATGTTGTAGTAGTAGTCGTAGTACTGGCCCGGAAAGAAAAAACGGCCTTGAGTCCAGGGGTCAATCGACAAACCCCCCAGGCTTGGATCACACGGGCCGCCGTCGCTGTCGGGCGCGCCGTGAAAATTGTGCGTGTGGATGGTGATCGAATTTTTTCCAAAGCCGCCGCTCGGCGCCCCTGTGGGCAGGTTGTTGAAACGCCTGATCACCACTGCCTTGTTGTCCAGGGGGTTCCTGTGGTCGCTGTAACGCGTGACGATCGTCGGACACGGGGAGACTGGAGGATCAGTCGCCAGATTTGCGCCACCGAGGTTGCACCCCCAGAAGTTGGTCTGCGGGTTGAGGTCGGAGTGAATCTTGACCGGCGGCACCGCGCCATAACGCGCGGCAAAAAAGACCGTGGGTTCGGCCAGTTCACGGAACTGGTGTGGCTCACCGCGTCCTTCGTAAGGCAGGTTGGTTGCCGGGTTGATGGCCCGATTGGGCCACTTTGACGGCGGGGTGCTTGCAAAGGCCGGATCAGTCAGCGGCCGGCTCGGCAGCTCGGGCATGATCGGCATCTGATCCACGAAGGGCCGGGTCGCAGGGCTGGCCGGTCGCGGGGGAGGCGGCGTCACTGGAGCAACAATCTGCGCACTGGCCTCCCAGTGACCGCCGGCGATCAACGCGGTTCCGACGCCTGCTTTGAGGGCATTTCTGCGCGCATCAAAGGCTGGGGTGCTCGGTGCGGGGTCTTCGGCCGCATTCGAGATGTGAGGTGTTTCGTGCTTGTTCATCTGGAGCCCACCAAGAGAGAAAAACGCGGCCTCAATGCCCGGGTTAGGCAAGTTCAGTTAACGCGTTTTAGTTAATCCGATGGGGTGATGCTCTCACTCCGAACAGGCTGGTATGGTGATCCATCTGTCGGTTAGCACTTGAATTTACAAAAAGCTTTCAAACTGGCATGAAGCTTGTCGAATCGTTCAAAAAGCGCTGACAAGCGCGAGACGATGCATTGACGCTCTCGGCTGAATCCCGAGATTCAATGGACACACACTTCTAAATGCGATGGCCCGCCTAGAGCACGGCGGTCAGGCCGCCATCGATGTACAGCATCTGTCCGGTCATGAAGTCGGATGCCGGCGCCGACAGAAAAATCGCTGCACCCTGCAGGTCCTTGAGGTCACCCCAGCGCCCGGCCGGCACGCGAGCGCGCAACCAGCTGTCGAATTCCGGATTGGCTTTGAGGGGCGCGGTCATGTCAGTGGCGAAGTAGCCCGGCCCCAGGCCATTGACCTGGATGTTGTGGCGAGCCCAATCAACCGCCATGGCTTTGGTGAGGTTCTTCAGTCCGCCTTTGGAGGTGACATAGGCGGCGATCGAATAGCGCGCGAGTTCGCTGTTGATCGAGCACACATTGATGATCTTGCCGCGCCCGCGGCCGATCATGTGTCGGGCTGCGGCACGGCCCACCTTGAAGGCGCCGGTCAGGTTGGTGGCCATGACGCGTTCCCAGTCAGCCGTCTCGAGGTCTTCCAGAGGCGCGCGCAGGTTGATCCCGCTGTTATTGACCAGGATGTCGATCGGGCCGAAGTCGCGTTCAATCGCTGCGATCGCTGCGATGGCGCCGGGCTCATCCGTGACGTCGAAGGCCGACACCGACACGCTGATGCCCTGGTCTTGCAACTGAGCCTGTGTCTGGGTCAGGTGAGCTGGGTCGCGGCCATTGAGGACGATGCGTGCACCCGCCGAGGCCAGCCCCTGGGCAAGCGACAGGCCGATGCCGCGAGACGAGCCGGTGACCAGCGCGATCCGGCCGCTGAGATC
>CAIXXI010000310.1 GCA_903923345.1 uncultured Burkholderiales bacterium
CCGATCTTGGCGTTCGCGTGATTGAACTGGTTGCATCCGCCGAGGGGCCTGCCGGGGCCTTCAGCCTGCAGCCTCGCGACGCAGCCCCTTCGGGTGCCGCAGCCCATCCGGGCCCGGCTCAGCCGCAGGATATCTCGATGGTGCTGCACACCTCGGGGACCACCTCCCGGCCCAAGATCGTGCCCCTGTCGCAGGCCAATCTGTGTGCCTCGGCCCGTCATATCCGTCAGACCCTGAATCTGTCGGCGACCGATTGCGGTCTGAACATCATGCCGCTGTTTCATATCCATGGCCTGATCGCGGGCGTGCTCGCGCCGCTGTCGGCCGGATCCCAGGTGTTCTGCACCCCGGGCTTCAATGCACTGAAATTTTTCGGCTGGATGGATGAAGCCAAGCCGACCTGGTACACCGCAGTGCCTACCATGCACCAGACGATTCTGGCGCGGGCTTCAAAGAACGCCGATGTGATCCAGCGCAATCCGCTGCGCTTTTTGCGTTCGTCGTCCTCATCGATTCCGCCTCAGGTGATTCGCGAGCTCGAAGAAGTCTTCGGCGCACCGCTGATCGAGTCCTATGGCATGACCGAAGCGACTCACCAGATGGCGTCCAACCCCTTGCCGCCGGCAGTTCGAAAGCCCGGTTCGGTGGGCGTTGCAGCAGGGCCAGAAGTGGCGATCATGTCCGAAGACGGCACGCTGCTGGCCCGGGGCGACACCGGCGAGATCGTGATCCGCGGCCCGAATGTGACCGCCGGTTATGAGAGCAACCCCAAGGCCAACGCTGAAGCCTTCACCAGCGGATGGTTTCGCACCGGAGACCAGGGTGTGATGGATGCCGAGGGTTACCTCACCATCACCGGACGCCTGAAAGAGATCATCAACCGCGGCGGCGAAAAGATCAGCCCCCGGGAAGTCGATGAAATTCTGATGGATCACCCGGCGGTCGCGCAGGTCGTGTGCTTCGGCATGCCCCATCCCAAGCTGGGTGAAGAAGTCGCAGCCGCTGTCGTGTTGCGTGAAGGTCAGCAGGCCACCGAGCGAGACCTTCAGGACTTCGTCGCCTCTAAAGCCGCTGACTTCAAGGTGCCCAAGCGCATCCTGCTGCTCGAAGAAATCCCCAAAGGCGCCACCGGAAAGCTGCAGCGTATCGGCCTGGCAGCCAAGCTGGGCCTGGGTACTTAGCCGACACGTGCCTGAAACGCACACTCAAACCTTCGGAGCCAACATGACCCATACTCCCTTCTCCAAACGGCTCGCGGCCAAGTGTGCCGCGCTGGCGCTGACCGCCCTGACCTCGGTTGCAGTCCATGCCCAAGCCTGGGAACCCACCAAGCCGATCGAATTCATCGTCCCGGCTGGCACGGGCGGCGGCGCCGATCAGATGGCGCGATTCATCCAGGGTGTGGTTGCCAAGAACAACCTCTCCAAGCAGCCGATCGTCGTGGTCAACAAATCCGGTGGTGCCGGGGCCGAGGGATTCCTGGCCATCAAGGGCGCCAACGCCGATCCGCACAAGATCATCATCACCCTGTCGAACCTCTTCACCACCCCACTGGCCACCGGCGTGCCGTTCAACTGGCGCGACCTCACTCCGGTGTCGATGCTGGCACTCGACCAGTTCGTGCTCTGGGTCAATGAGGAGTCGCCCCACAAGAACGCCAAGTCCTTCTTCGAAGCGCTCAAGAAAGAGCCCAACAACACCTTCAAGATGGGTGGCACCGGCTCAAAGCAGGAAGACCAGATCATCACCGTGATGCTTGAAAAAGCGGCCGGCAAGAAAATGACCTATGTCCCGTTCAAGGGTGGTGGTGATGTGGCCGTGCAACTCGTTGGCAAACATATCGATGCCACGGTGAACAACCCGATCGAAGCCGAGTCCCATTGGCGTGCCGGCAAACTGCGTCCGCTGTGCGTGATGGACAAGGAAAAGCTGCCCTACACCACCAAGCTGACGGCGACCCAGTCGTGGGCCGATATCCCGACCTGCGACAGCGTCGGCGTTCCGGTGGAATACCTGATGCTCAGAGGCATCTTCATGGCACCGGGCGTCAAGCCCGAGCAGGTTGATTACTACATTGACCTGTTGAAGAAAGTGCGTGCGCTGCCTGAATGGAAGGAGTTCATGGATAAGGGCGCCTTCAAGCGGACCTCGCTCACCGGAAAAGAATTTTTCGACTGGCTGGGACGCAACGAGCAGGTGCACCGCTCGCTGATGAAAGAAGCCGGCTTCCTCGCGAATTGACCCCGAATGAACACCGAACAGGACGCACGTTCAGCAGTGATCGGGACCCGCTGGCCAGAGGTGGCGGTGGCGGTGCTGCTGCAGGCCATCGCAGCGCTGGTCATCATTGACAGCCGCCGTGTCGGCATCGACTGGGCCGACGACGGCCCCCGCGCCGGTTATTTCCCGTTCTACGTGGGCCTGCTGCTGTTCGGTGCTGCGACATGGGTGCTGATCAATGCCCTGCGCAGTTGGGGGAAGCTTGCCGAGTTCGCAGAGCGCGGACAGATCAAGCTTGTGATCTCGATGTTCATTCCGATGGTCCTGTACGTGGTCGCGGTCCAGTTCCTCGGGATCTACATCGCCTCGATCGGACTGATTGCCTTTTTCATGATTCGACATGGCAAGTACAAGCTGCCACTGACCGCGGCGGTCTCGCTGGGCGTGCCCTTGTTGCTGTTTGTCGTGTTTGAGCGCTGGTTTCTCGTGCCCCTGCCCAAGGGCCCGGTCGAAGCGTTTTTCGGCTACTGATCGCGGGCGACAGACATGCAGGAATTACTCGATCTCGCTCAAGGGTTCAGCGTGGCGCTCACGCTGCCCAACATTGGCTTCATGTTGGTGGGCATCATTCTGGGCGTGCTCATCGGCGTGCTGCCCGGCTTGGGTGGTGCCAACGGTGTGGCAATCCTTTTGCCGCTCACGTTCTCGATGAACCCGACCTCGGCCATCATCATGCTGTCGTGCATCTATTGGGGTGCACTGTTTGGCGGGGCCATCACCTCGATTCTCTTCAATATTCCGGGAGAGCCCTGGTCGGTGGCGACCACCTTTGACGGGTTTCCGATGGCTCAGCAGGGCAAGGCAGCGCAGGCGCTGACCGCTGCCTTCACCTCCTCGTTCGTGGGCGCATTCTTTGCCGTTTTGCTGATTACCTTCCTTGCACCCCTGCTGGCCAAATTTGCGCTGAAATTCGGCCCGCCCGAGTTTTTTGCGGTGCAGCTGCTCACCTTCTGCAGTTTCGTGGGCATGAGCAAAGAGCCTCCCGCCAAGACCATCGCCGCGATGATGCTGGGGTTCGCTCTGGCAGCCGTCGGTATGGACTCCGTGACGGGCCAGCTGCGCATGACCTTTGGTGTGCCCGAAATGCTCAAGGGCTTTGATTTCCTGATTGCCGTCATTGGTCTGTTTGGCATCGGCGAAATTCTGCTCACGATGGAAGAAGGTCTGGCATTCAAGGGCAAGAGCGCACGCATCAGCCCGAAAATCGTCTGGGAGACCTGGGGCGAACTGCTCAAGCACTGGAAGCTGTTCTTGCGCTCCACCGCCATCGGCTGCTGGATGGGCATTACCCCCGGTGGGGCCACGCCAGCCTCGTTCATGAGCTACGGCATGGCGCAGCGCATGTCCAAAGACCCCAAAGGTTTTGGCAAGGGTCGTATTGAAGGGGTGGTCGCGCCCGAGACCGCGGCGCATGCAGCCGGCACCTCGGCGCTGTTGCCCATGCTGACCCTGGGCATTCCGGGATCGCCGACTGCTGCGGTGCTGCTGGGCGGTCTTCTGATCTGGGGCCTGCAGCCTGGGCCCATGATGTTCGTGGAGCAGAAGGAATTCGTCTGGGGCCTGATCGCCTCGATGTACCTGGGCAATCTGGTGGGTCTGATCGTGGTGCTCACCACGGTGCCCTGGTGGGCAGCGATGTTGCGCATTCCCTTTGCCGTGATCGCGCCGGTGATCATCGTCATCTGTGCGGTCGGCGCCTACACCGTCCACAGCTCGATGTTCGATGTCTGGCTGATGCTGGTCTTCGGTGTGGTGGGCTATCTGTTCAAGAAGCTCAAATACCCGCTGGCTCCGCTGGTGCTGGCCCTGGTGCTGGGTGACATGGCCGAGTCGAGCTTCCGTCAGGCGATGTTGCTGTCGCAGGGCAAGCTCTCGATCTTCTGGTCCAACCCGCTGGTGGGCTCGCTCACGGCACTCGCGCTGACCATGCTGCTGTGGCCGGTGGTGCAGCGATTCACCTCGCGGCAACCGCGGACTGCGCTGGGCTCCGTCGGCACGACTCAGCCGGCGAAGAGTGATATCGGAGGCTCAGTTTGAAAATTGCAGTGGTCGGTGCCGGTGCCATCGGCGGATACCTCGGTGCCAAACTCTCCATCGCCGGAGAAGACGTCACCTTCATTGCGCGTAACCGCAATCTGCAGGCGATCAACGCGCACGGTTTCAAACTGATCCTGGAAGACGGCTCGCAGGCCCATGCGCCCAACGTGCGTGCCGTCCAGCATCCCGCCGAAGCAGGCCCGCAGGATGCGGTGCTGCTGACCGTGAAGGCCCATCAGGTCGCTGATCTGCTGCCTGATCTGCGCGGTCTGTTCGGCCCCCAGACCCTGGTGGTCACCATGATCAATGGCGTGCCCTGGTGGTACTTCCAGCGTCTGGGCGGCGCCTGGGATGGGCAAGTACTCGAAAGTGTCGATCCCGGCGGTCGAATTGCTGCACAAATCGAATCCGAGCGGATCATCGGCTCGGTGGTGTATCCGGCTGCCGAGCTCGTCGAGCCCGGTGTCGTGCGGGTGATCGAGGGCAATCGCTTCACGCTCGGTGAGCTTGATGGCAGCCGCAGCGAGCGCATCGAGGCGCTGTCGCAGGCGATGATCCGGGCCGGTTTCAAGTCGCCGGTGTCCAAGGACATTCGTGGGGAAATCTGGGTGAAGCTCTGGGGCAATCTGAGTTTCAACCCGATTTCCGCGCTCACGCATGCCACCCTCGAAGACATCTGCGGCTTCGCACCGACCCGTCAGCTGGCCGCCGGCATGATGACCGAAGCTCAGGCGATCGGCGAGAAACTCGGCGTCGAATTCAAGGTGTCGCTGGACAAGCGCATCGCGGGTGCGCAAGCCGTGGGTGCCCACAAAACCTCGATGCTGCAGGACGTCGAACATGGCCGGGCGATCGAACTGGCCGCACTGGTTGGCGCGGTCGTGGAACTCGGTCGAATCACCGGCATTCCCACACCGACCATCGATGCAGTGCATGCGCTGGCGAGCCTGCTCGCCAGAACACTCGAATCACAACACGGCAAACTCGCGATCAGCCCGCTTGCCTGAGAGCAGCACCCGGTTGCAACAATCGGGTGCCGTGCGCGCCGATTCCGCCGGACTGTGAAATGATCTCTCCCGGTTGTGATCAGACACGCCGTTGGGGGAGACATCCATGAGCGCAGTGATAGCGATGACACAGAGCGCGCATGCGCAGGACGATCTGATCGGCCGCGCGCGGAATGTGCGCGAAGTGATCCGGGCGGCGTCTGACTCAATTGAAGCGGACCGTCGCCTGCCCGCCGCACTGCTCGATGCCTTGCATGAGGCCCGCCTGTTTCGCATGATGCTCCCGCGTTCGGTCGATGGCCTGGAGACCGATCCGCTCACGTTCTTTCAGGTGATCGAAACCATCGCCCAGGCCGATGCTTCGGTCGCCTGGTGTCTGAGTCAAGCCGCAGGCTGCTCGATGACCGCGGCCTATCTGGATGCGCCGGTGGCGCAGTCGGTCTTTGGCACTGATCCTCGAGCGGTGCTGGCCTGGGGGCCGGGGCCCAATGTGAAGGCGGTGCTCACCGAGGGCGGCTATCGGGTCTCGGGCACCTGGTCGTTCAATTCGGGCGGTCGCCATGCGACCTGGCTCGGAGCCCATTGCCCGATCGTCAAAGCCGATGGCGAGCCGCTCAAGGATGCAAACGGTCAGACGGTTCATCGAACCATGCTGATTCCAGCGGATGAGGTCGCCTGGACCGACATCTGGGACACCCTCGGTTTGCGCGGCACCGCCAGTGATGCCTTCACCCTGAACGACCATTTCGTTCGGGCAGACCATTCGATCACCCGCAATTTCGAACATGAATGCCGGGAAACCGGTCCGCTCTACCGGATGTCGGCGATGTCCTGTTACGAGGTGGGGTTCGCTGGGGTTTCTCTGGGCATTGCCCGTGCCGCGCTCGATGCCTTCATTGATCTGGCGCGCAACAAGGTGCCGCGCGGCCAGAAGAGCCCCCTTCGCGACAATGCGGTGGTCCAGTCCAATCTCGCGCAGGCCGAGGCGGGCGTGCAGGCCGCGCGAGCGCTGTTGGTGCAAACGGTTGGACAGATCTGGTCAGAGGTCAGCCTGCCGCACTCGCGCTTCAGCAAGGATCAGCGCATTGCGCTTCGCATGGTCTCGACCCATGCGATCCATCAGTCGCGCGAGGCGGTCGACATGGCCTACAACGCAGCCGGAACGACGGCGATCTTCCAGAACCATGAGTTGTCTCGCCGGTTTCGGGACATGCACACCGTCACCCAGCAGGTGCAGGGACGGCTGTCGCATTTCGAGACGGTCGGCGCCTGGATGATGGGCGCCGAGGCCGACTTCACCTTCGTGTGATGTCTCGGGCGTGATCAGGCCGGCGCGTAGGCGTTGGCCAGGGTTCCGATGCCCTCGATCATGACTTCGACGCGCGCGCCGGGCTTCATCGGCAACACCCCCAGCGACGTGCCACACAGGATCACATCGCCGGCTTCGAGCGTGACGTCTTTCGACAGCAGGCTGACCAGCTCGGCGGGCGAAAAGAACATGTCGGCCAGTGGGTAGTTCTGCCGTTCCCGCCCATCGACCAAGGTCCTGACATGGCCAGTTGTTGGATTGAATTCGGTATCGATCACAGGACCGAAGACGCCGAATCCGTCGAAGCCCTTGGCCCGCGACCATTGTGCAAAGCTGGGATCGCGATTGAGCAGTTCGATGGCGGTGACATCGTTGGCGCAGGTGTAGCCCAGGATATGGGCGGGTGCTTCTTCGGCACTGACATGGCGGGTCTGCCGGCCGATCACGATCGCAAGCTCGCCCTCATACGCAACGCGCCCGGTGCCCTCAGGCGGGGCCGGGATCGCTTGACCATGGGCTGCGAAGCTGTTGGGCGACTTCAGAAACCACAAGGGCTCGGTGGGCCGATTCCAGCCATTCTTTGTCGCGGATGCAGCGAAGTTGTTCCACAGCGCCAGCATCTTCGAGGGCTGGCAGGGGGTGAGCCATTCAATCGTTGAAACCGCGACTCGCCGATCGCTGATCGAGAACTCACCAAACGGTGTGCCGCTGACCACGGTCACCGAGTCGCCTTCAAGCAGCCCCCAGGTCTGAATGCCATCGATACGGCAGCGCAGCCATTTCATTGAATCGATCCTCGTTGGATTGGGAAAAGTGGACCGCAGTTTACAGGGCGGTTGCGCTGACAACGGCTTGCCACATCCGTCTGTTGAAGTGCCGCGTTTGGCGCGCTGACCGCGCGCTCGTCTGTGCAACCAAGGGGGCATTCTGAAGATCCTGATCGTGACCGATGCCTGGGAGCCCCAGGTCAATGGCGTGGTTCGCACCCTGAAGATGACCCGCCGCGAACTGCAATTGATGGGCCATGAGGTGGCGATCATTTCGCCCAATGGCTTTCGATCGATGCCGTGTCCAACCTATCCCGAGATTTCGCTGGCACTGACCACGCGCTCGGCGGTGGCGCGTGAGATCGACCGGATCGATCCCGATTGCCTGCACATCGCCACCGAAGGCCCACTGGGCTGGCTGGCCCGGTCGGTTGCGATGAGCCGCGGTTGGCCGTTCACCACCGCTTACCACAGCCGGTTTCCGGAGTACGTGCATGCGCGGTTTCGTATCCCGGTGTCCTGGTCGTATTCCGTGCTGCGCTATTTCCACAATGCCGCTCGACACACCCTGGCGCCCACGCCGGCGATCGTCGAGGACCTCAAGTCGCGTGGCTTCATCGGCCCGCGCCTGTGGTCACGCGGGGTGGATCTGACGGTGTTCGATCCCAATGGACCGCGCGAGCGCGGCGGTGTCAGGCCGGTGTTTCTGTACGTGGGTCGCATCGCTGTCGAAAAGCAGGTCGACGCCTTCCTGTCGCTCGATCTGCCGGGTCAGAAATGGGTGGCGGGTGTCGGGCCCGAGCGGGCGCGGCTGGAGCGGCAATATCCACAGGCTCGATGGATCGGTGTGTTGTCGGCACCTGACCTGGCAGCGCTGTATCGGTCAGCTGATGTCATGGTGTTTCCCAGCGTCACCGACACCTTTGGTCTGGTCATGGTCGAGTCGATGGCCTGCGGCACGCCGGTGGCGGCTTTCCCGGTACCCGGTCCCATCGATGTGGTGGGCCATTCGGGCGGTGGTGTGCTCGATACAGATCTTCGAACCGCCTGTCTCAAGGCGCTCAAGACATCCCGTGAGGCCGCCCGGCTCAACGCAGAGCAGTACACCTGGCGCAATGCAACCGAGCAGATCCTGGCCGCGCTGCAGCCACTGCCCAAATCGAGCGACGCATTCAGAACCGCAGGGACGTCACGCCGGTTTGAGGGCCAGGCCTGAGCTGGGCCGAAGGCGCTGACTTCGCCGGGTTGATCTCCGGATCGATTTCCGCCGAGCGGGCTGCCTCCGGGTCAATCGATTCAGCGATCGGCTTTGCAGCTTGCCTGGGCGACAGGCTCTGCGCTGGTGGGTGCCGGTAGCCCGGCGGCAGCGAGGCGGACTTTGGATAGCCTGCGGCATCGATGAGCCGTTCCCAATCCTCTGTCTGCAGGCCAGTGGTGCGCTCACGTCCGACGCTCATCGCCGGGAAGGCGGGCTGCTCGAAGCCGATCCGCTTGAAGGCGTCGGCATCGGCCTGGGTCTGGACGGTTTTTTCGGTGAAAGGCACGCCGCGCTTGACCAGCAGGGCGCGGGCCTGCTGGCAGGGTGCGCAATCGCGCGTGGTGTAGAGCACGACAGGGTATTTGCCAGCCGCCGAGGCCAGGCCGGTCGGTAGCGCAGCCTCGTCGCGCTTGACGAGGCCC
>CAIXXI010000311.1 GCA_903923345.1 uncultured Burkholderiales bacterium
AACAGCCGGCGCAGCCGGGGCATCAGCTTCTTGGGATGGGCTGGATCGAGAAATCCGATGGCCAGCAGTGCCCGCTCGAAATGATCGAGAAACCCCTCGACCGCCTGATGACCTGCCAGCACCGATGACTCGTCGCCCGAGGCGGTCGACACCGGGCCATCTTGATCTGCAGAGCGCTTCATCGAACGCGCGATGGCCTCGCGCCTGAGCACATAGGCCAGAATCTGAATCGCCTGAGCGAGATTCAAGGAGGCATACACCGGACTGCCCGGGATGCTGGTCAACAGTCCACAGGCCTGAACCGATGCGATCGACAGGCCGGTGCGCTCGGCACCAAACACAAAGGCGACCCGGTGCGCATCGGAGGCTTCGAGCACATCGAATGCGGATGCTGCTGCCTCCTCAGGTGTCGACGGCGCAGGCCCGAACTCACGCGGCTCGGCACTGACGGCCACCGCCAACGAGACATCTGCGATCGCCTCAGCCAGCGTGTCGAACTGACGGGCGTTTTGCAGCAGATCGTGCGCATTGCTCGAAAACGCGATCGCCTCTTCGCGCTCACAGACATCCGCAAAGCGCGGGGCGACCAGGCGCAAGTCGGACAGGCCCATGGTCTTCATGGCGCGGGCTGCTGCACCCACGTTGCCCGGATGGCTGGTGTGCATCAGGACAAAAACGATCTGACCGAGCGCGACCGGATCGGGCTGGTGCAAGGGTCTGGGCGTATTGCGAGCCCGCGCCGGGTCAGTGTCCAAGGGTGACCGGGTCGTGTCGATTGGCCAGCGCCTGTGGGCCGAGTGAGCCAATGACCATGCCAACCGCCGCCGCGATCAGGCCAGCCAATTGCGCCGGAAACACTTCCCCGGCGGGGGTGGCCAGAAACATCAGCCAGGTCAGCAACCCCAGCACGATGGCAAACACTGCCCCCTGCGTGGTGGCCCGCTTCCAGAACAGGCCGGCAACCAGAGGCACGAATGCTCCCACCAGCGGAATCTGATAAGCGCCCGAAACGAGCTCATAGATTGAAGTGCCCTGCATTGCAATCGCATATGCACAGACGCAGGCACTGAACACCAGCGTCGCGATGCGCATGTCGCGCAATTCCTGGCGATCACTCATCCTGGGCACGAATTGCCGCCAGATGTTCTCAACGAAGGTCACCGAAGGCGCCAGCAGCGTGGCCGATGCCGTCGATTTCAGGGCAGACAGCAAGGCACCGAAGAAGATCACCTGCATGGCAAAGGGCATGTGCTCGAGCACCAGCGTGGGGAGCACCTTCTGAGGGTCTTCGGTCAGCAAGGCCTGCGCCTGCTCGGGCATGATGATCAGGGCGCTGACCACCAGGAACATGGGCACAAAGGCGAACAGGATGTAGCACACGCCGCCGATGACCGGGCCTCGGGTGGCCGCGTATTCATCCTTGGCAGACATGACCCGCTGAAAGACATCCTGCTGTGGGATGGAGCCGAACATCATCGTGATGGCCGCGCCAATGAAGAAGACGATCTCGGTGAAACTCGGCTCAGGCAGAAAATTGAACAGGTCCTTGCTGACCGCTAATGCGATCACTTTGTCTGCACCGCCGGCCTGCTGGCTCGCAAACACCGCGATGATCATCAAACCGACCACCAGGATGATCATCTGGATGAAATCGGTAACCGCCACCGACCACATTCCGCCGAACAGGGTGTAGGCCAGGATCGATGCCGTGCCGATGATCATGCCGAGTTCGATCGAGATCTGGCCCGCAGACAACAGATTGAACACCAGCCCGAGCGCAGTGACCTGCGCCGAGACCCAGCCCAGATAGCTCAGGATGATGATGACCGAGCAGGCCACCTCGACCGTGCGGCCGTATCGGGCCCGGTAATAGTCGCTGATGGTCAACAAGGTCATGCGATAGA
>CAIXXI010000312.1 GCA_903923345.1 uncultured Burkholderiales bacterium
CCGCGCGGGCCGCGCAGGCTCTTGTGGGTGGTCGAGGTCACCACGTCGGCATGCGGCACCGGGTTGGGATACACGCCGGCCGCAATCAAGCCGGAGTAATGCGCCATGTCGACCATGAAGATCGCGCCGATCTCCTTGGCCACGCGGGCAAAGCGCTCGAAATCGATGTGCAGCGAATAGGCCGAAGCGCCGGCAATGATCAGCTTGGGGCGGGATTCGCGCGCCTTGGCTTCCATTGCGTCGTAATCGATGGCTTCCTTGGCATCGAGCCCGTACGACACCACATTGAACCACTTGCCAGACAGGTTCAGCGGCATGCCATGGGTGAGGTGCCCGCCTTCGGCCAGGCTCATGCCCATGATGGTGTCGCCCGGCTTCAAAAAGGCCAGGAACACCGCCTGATTGGCCTGCGCACCCGAGTGCGGCTGGACGTTCACCGCATCGGCGCCATACAGCCGCTTGAGCCGCTCGATGGCCAGGCTTTCGGCCACATCGACATGCTCGCAGCCACCGTAGTAGCGCTTGCCGGGATAGCCCTCGGCATATTTATTAGTGAGCTGTGACCCCTGGGCGGCCATGACCGCCGGGCTGGCATAGTTCTCGGAAGCAATCAGCTCGATGTGCGCTTCCTGGCGGTGGTTTTCGGCCTCGATGGCCTGCCAGAGTTCCGGGTCGACCTGGGCAATGCCCTGGTTGCGATCAAACATGATGGAGAGTCCTTGTTGCAGTCATCAGGCCCGGCGACATGCCGGCAACTGCCCAGGCGAACGGCTGGCGACACCTGTCGCCTCAGTCCGCGGTTCACGGTGTCGATTCACCCTCAGTCGCCAGTCGCGCGGATCCCGCCATTGTAGAGGATGGCGCGTGCAGCCAGAAAGTCACCGGGCCATCGTTGACCAGATGCACCTGCATATCGGCCCCAAAGACCCCGGTCTGCACATCGGGCCATCGCTGCCGGGCCTTCAAGACCACATCGTCAAAGAGCGCGCGGGCCAGGTCGGGGGGCGCAGCCGGCGTGAAACTCGGGCGCAGGCCGCTTCGGGTGTCCGCGGCCAGTGTGAACTGAGGCACCAGCAACAAGCCGCCCTTCACGTCGATCAGGGAGCGGTTCATCCGGCCGGACTCATCCGGAAAGACCCGATACGCCATCAATCGGGACAGCAGGGTCTCGCCTTGTACCGGGGCGTCGCCGCGCTCGGCACACAGCAGCACCAGGAGGCCGCGGCCGATCTGGCCGACCACCTCGCCGCCCACCTCCACATGGGCGCGAGCCACCCGCTGAAGCAGTCCGATCACGCGATGTCCAGCCTCAGGACACGGTGACCTGGGCGACGCGGCGCTTGCCGACCTGGATCACATAGGTGCCGGCTGCGACCTTCAGGCCCTTGTCGGAGACCTTCTCGCCGTCGATGCGCACGCCACCCTGCTCGACATTGCGAAGCGCCTCGCTGCCCGACGCCACCAGGCCGGCCTCGCGCAGCAACTGGGCGATTCCGATCGGCGCGCCCGAAACACTGACCTGCTCGAGGTCATCGGGCAGCGCACCCCGCGAAAACCGGGCCTCGAAGCCCTCTTGAGCCGCCTGCGCGGCAGGCGCTCCATGAAATCGGGCCACCATTTCACCGGCCAGCTGAACCTTGACATCCCGCGGATTGCGGCCGGCCTCGCACTCGGCTTTCAACGCGGCGATCTGCTCCAGACTCGAGGCCGACAGCAACTCGAAATACCGCCACATCAGGGTGTCGGAGATCGACATCAGCTTGCCGAACATCTCGGGGGGCGCATCGGTGATCCCGACGTAATTGTTCTTGGACTTGGACATCTTCTCGACGCCATCCAGCCCTTCGAGCAGCGGCATGGTCAGGATGCATTGCGGCTCCTGTCCATATTCCTTCTGCAGTTCACGCCCCACCAGCAGGTTGAACTTCTGGTCGGTTCCACCCAGCTCCAGGTCGGACTTCAAGGCCACCGAGTCATAGCCTTGCATCAGCGGGTACAGCAGCTCGTGCACGGAAATCGGAATGCCGCCTTTGTAGCGCTTCGTGAAATCGTCCCTCTCGAGCATGCGCGCCAGTGTGTAACGTGACGCCAGCTGGATCATGCCGCGCGCGCCCAACGGGTCGCACCACTCGGAGTTGTAACGAATTTCGGTCCGGGCGGCGTCCAGCACGAGGCTGGCCTGCTCGAAATACGTCTTTGCGTTCAGTTCGATCTGCTCGCGCGTCAGCGGCGGTCGGGTCACGTTGCGCCCGGACGGATCGCCAATCATGGCGGTGAAGTCGCCAATCAGAAAGATGACGGTATGCCCGAGATCCTGCAGCTGGCGCATCTTGTTGAGCACCACGGTGTGCCCAAGATGCAGGTCGGGGGCCGTTGGGTCCAGCCCGAGTTTGATGCGCAGCGGCTGGCCGGTGGATTCGGACCGTGCGAGCTTGCGCACGAAGTCCTGTTCGACAAGCAATTCGTCGCATCCACGCAGCGCGACGGCCAGCGCCTGACGGACGGACGATGAGGGCAGCGGTTCGGTCGGATGTACAGGTTCGGCAGACGGATTCATCAGGGATACTGGGTTCGGTTCTGGGCTGTCCGGCGGGCAAATCGCCAAGGGGTCGTGCCGGTCAGGGTGTTCTGTTAAACTTCAACGTGACTGTCATGAGTTCGGCACTGAAAGCCGCTCGCCCGTGGGTCCCGAATCGAAGCGCCAATCCCGGATTCTATATGCCGGTCGATTCGTCGGTTTCGGTCATTCCACAGAAATCAGCCTGACAGAATTAAGGAATTCAAGTTTGAAGATGCCGCAGATTCGGGTGAAGACGCTTGCTTGGGCCGTTGGTGTGGTCAGTTCGCTGGTCGCATTCACGGCCTTTGGCGTCGCGCCCCTGACCGCGCCTGATCTTCCGGAAGGCCAATTGACCGTCGAAGCCGCAGCCTGGTCGGCCGAGGTCTTTGCCGGCGAATCAAATCTCACTCAGCAAGAGCGCATCCGCCGTGGAGAAACCCTCTCCTCGCTCATGACCCGTCTGGGCGTCGACGACCCCGAGTTCGCAGCCTTCGTCCGGGTCGATCTGTTCGCCCGCCAGTTGCTCGAATTGCGAGCGGGCCGCAGCGTTTCTGCGGTGCTCAGCCCTGATCGCACGATCGAGCGGCTCTCCTATCGCCTGGGTGCCGAGGATCCGGTCGGGCTGGGTCGCCGCCTAGTCATTGCCCGCCAGTCGGGCAAGCTGGTTGCATTCGATGAAGCGGTCCCGGCAGAGCGGTCCATCGAGACCCGCACCGCCGTGGTCGATCGCTCACTCATCGAGGCCCTTGACGCAGCAGAAATTCCTGACAACGTCCTGTCGCGCATGGCTGACGTCTTCGGACGCGAAGTCAATCTGCGTGATGTGCGCCGTGGCGACCGCCTCCGCGTGGTCTATGAAACCCTGCATGAAGCCGGCAGCCTCGAGCCGCCGATCGTCGGACGCATCCTCGCGGTCCAGTTTCGCGGTGGTCAGCGCAAACTCGAAGCCGTCTGGTATCAGCAGGCCAATGGCTCGGGTGATTACTACAGCTTCGACGGACGCAACCTGTCGCAGCCCTTCCTGACCTCCCCGCTCGAGTTCACCCGGATCAGCTCCGGTTTCACCGAGAGCCGCCAGCACCCGATCTTCGGCGACTGGCGCGCACACAAGGGCGTCGACTTCCAGGCTCCCTTGGGCACCAAGATTCGCAGCACCGCTGACGGCATCGTGGATTTCGTCGGCCAGCAGCGCGGCTACGGCAACGTGGTCATCATCAAGCACAACGCTCGCCAGACCACGCTGTATGCGCACCTCAATGAGTTTGCCGAGGGTCTGCAGCAAGGCAAGCCGGTTCGCCAGGGCGACTTCATCGGCACCGTCGGCACCACCGGCTGGTCGACTGGCCCGCACCTGCACTTCGAGTTCCTGGTCGACAACGAACACGTCGACCCCATGACCGCCGTCAAGACCGTTCCGGTCCGCGCTCTGGCCGGCGACGACCTCAAGCGCTTCAATGCGCTTGCCGGCGAATATCGCAGCCGATTCGGCCTGCTCGACACCCAACTCGCAGCCCGTTTCGAGTAACCCGGCCTGCACTGCGGCCGCTCTCCCAGCCTGCCGGCCGCCTGACCCGTCCGGGCCTACCCATGTTCATCGGCATGATGTCCGGTACCAGCATCGATGCGGTCGATGGGGTGCTGGCGCGCTTTGATGGCGATGGGCCCTCAGCGCCCGTCCAGACAGTCGCTTTTGCGTCGATACCGATTCCGCCTGCACTCAGGACGGAACTGCTGGCGCTGCAACAGCCCGGACCTGACGAGTTGGCGCGCTCATCGCTGGCCCGGATCGAGCTCACAGACCTCTACGCCAAAGTCGCCCTCGAACTGATCTGCCAGGCGCCCGAAGCGGCAGCCGTTCACGCCATCGGCGCCCATGGGCAAACCGTGCGCCATCGCCCCGAGCTGGGCTACACCCTGCAGATCATCGACGGCGCAAGGTTGGCCGAGCGCACTGCCTGCACCACGGTCATCGACTTTCGAAGCGCGGATGTCGCAGCCGGCGGCCAGGGTGCGCCGCTTGTGCCGGCCTTTCACGCCCTCGCCTTCGCATCGAAAGAGCAGCTGCGTGCGGTGGTGAACATCGGCGGAATCGCCAACGTCAGCATGATTCCGCCGCTTCCCTCCCAGCCGCCCGGTGAAACCGCGGCCAATTCAATCGCCCCAACGCCACCGTCAGCAGCGGGCACCATCATCGGCTTCGATACCGGCCCTGGAAATCTGCTGATGGATGCCTGGTGCGCGCAGCACCTGGGCCAGACCTACGATGCTGATGGGCGCTGGGCGCGTTCAGGCGTGGTCATCGACGCCCTGCTCAACCAGATGCTGGCTGATCCGTATTTCGCATTGGCCCCGCCCAAAAGCACTGGCCGCGATCTGTTTTCACCTGACTGGCTCGTCCGGCACCTGAAAGATGCCCCGTCACAGCGCCCGCAGGATATCCAGGCAACCTTGGCCGAACTCACTGCCCGCAGCATTGCAGCAGCTTGCCTGGAGCGGGGTGCTGGTGAATGCCGGGTCTGCGGGGGCGGCGCCCAGAATACCTACCTGATGGAGCGCCTGGCCGCCCTGATGCCGCACATCAAGGTGACGTCGACTGCCGCCCTGGGAGTTGACCCAGGCGCGGTTGAAGCGCTGGCCTTTGCCTGGCTGGCACGGGAACGGCTGGCCGGGAGACCGGCCAACCTGCCCTCAGTGACTGGCGCACGAGGTTTGCGCGTGCTCGGCGCGGTTTATCCGCCCGGCGCAGGCGCCTGACCCGTTAGGCCGAGAAAGACGATCCGCAGCCGCAGGTGGTGGTGGCATTCGGATTCTTGATCACGAACTGCGCACCTTCCAGACCGTCCTTGTAGTCGATCTCGGCGCCAACCAGATACTGGTAGCTCATTGCGTCGATCAGCAGCGTGACGCCGTTCTTCTGCATCTGGGTGTCGTCTTCGTTCACCTCTTCATCGAAGGTGAACCCATACTGAAACCCTGAGCAACCACCGCCCTGCACGAAGACGCGCAGTTTGAGCTCGTTGTTGCCCTCTTCGACGATCAGCTGACGCACCTTGTCGGCGGCGCTGTCGGTGAAGATCAGGGGCGCGGGCATTTCGGCAACAGCATTCATGGCATTCCTCCAGAATCAGACAGTGTACCGGTGGGCAAAAAGCCACAGCAGGCACAGGGTCGCATAAAAACGCAAACCCGCCGAACGGCGGGTTCTTGGACTTCCGGAAACAGGAGCGCCAG
>CAIXXI010000313.1 GCA_903923345.1 uncultured Burkholderiales bacterium
AATACCGCAGCTTCTGCGCAGGCGTGCCGGCCTTCCAGATCGGCCAGATGCCCAGATGGCTGTGCGCCGACCAGCTCGATGCGAAGCCCTGACAGACCGCGCTCATTTCTTCGCGAATGATGCAGTCGGCGACCTTGTCCAGTCCGCTGCCGCCGTCGGCCTGGGGATAGCGCGCGCCGATGAGCCCCATCTCGCCCCACTTCCGAAACAGCTCGCGCGGGAAGGTCTCGGTTTCCTCGGCATCGCGCACCAGGGGGGCGACGTCGTCCTGGCAGAGGCGGCGAACGGTTTCGCGAACCGCCTCGTGTTCGGGGCTGAAACTGAAGTCAAGTGCCATACGGGATCCAGAACAAGTCAGTCGACCTTCGCGCCCGAGGCCTTCACTGCGACCGCGTAGCGCTTCATTTCCGATTCCAGATGGGCCGCGAACTGCTCGGGTGTGCTGCCCACCGGCTCGACCCCCTGCGACAGCAGGCGCTCGCGCGTCTGGGGTTCGTTGAGCACCTTTGAGGTTTCCGCGCTCAGGCGCGCGACGATGTCACGCGGCGTACCGGCCGGCGCCACCAGCCCGAGCCAGGTGTTGCCGTTGAAATCGGGCAGGCCGGACTCCTGAATCGTGGGCACCTCGGGTAAGGCGGGTGAACGGCTCGATCCGGTCACCCCGAGCGCTCGCAGTCGACCGGCCCGGATGTGCGGGGTGGCCGAGAGAATGTCGACGAACATCAGCAGGCTGTTGCCGCCGACCGTGTCGATGAGCGCCGGCCCGCTGCCCTTGTAGGGGACATGGATGAGATCGATCCCGGCCATCGACTTGAAGATTTCGCCGGATAGATGGTTCGACTGTCCGTTTCCGGCCGAGGCGAAGGTGATCGTTCCGGGCTTGGCGCGCGCGGCGGAGATGAGTTCCTTCACCGAGCCGATCTGAAGCGAGGGATGCGCCACCAGCACATTTTTCAGATTGACGGTGTGCGACACACAGGCCAGGTCCTTGAGCGTGTCATAGGGCATCTTCGGATACAGGCCCGGGTTGATCGAATGGCTGGTCGAGACCTTGCCGATCGTGTAGCCATCGGGTGCTGACCGGGCAACGAATTCCGTGCCCGGGATGCCGCCTGCGCCGGCGCGATTTTCCACCACCACGTTCTGGCCCAGGGCGGGACCGATCCCGGTGGCGACCAGGCGTCCGATGGTGTCGAGGATGCCGCCGGCCGCCGACACCACCACCATCTTGATCGGTCGGTTCGGGTAGGCGCCCGACTGGGCGTGTGCCGGCAGGGCCAGGAGGCCGCCTGAAACAGCCAGAAAGCGCCGTCGATGATTGGGATTCATGAGGATTCCTTGTGTCACAGCCCGCGGCTGATGATGTCCTTGCAGACTTCCGACGTGCCGCCCGCGATGCGGGTGACCCGTGCATCCACCCAGGCGCGACCGATCGCGTATTCGTTCGAATAGCCGTATCCGCCGTGCAGCTGCAGGAATTCGTCGAGGTACCGGCCCATCAGTTCGGTTGAGGTCAGTTTGGCCATGGCCGCTTTTTCGCTGCTGATGCCGCCGTTGATGTGCTCGACGATGCAGGCATCGACGAAGCTGCGCAGCATGGTGATGTAGGCCTTGGCCTCGGCGAGTTTGAACTTGGTGTTCTGGAAATCGGCAATCGGGCTGCCGAAGACCTTCCGCTCGCGCACATAGCGGATCGTGGCTTCCAGATTGGCCTCGAGGATGGCGCAGGAGCGCACCGCGATCACCAGCCGCTCCTGGGGCAATTGCTGCATCAGATAGACGAAGCCGCGGCCTTCTTCACCGACCAGGTTGCCAATCGGCACGCGCACGTTGTCAAAGAACAGTTCGGCGGTGTCCTGCGCTTTCAGGCCGATCTTGTCCATCGGCTGGCCCTTGGTGAATCCCGGCGTTCCTTCTTCGACCGCGATCAGCGACACGCCTTTTGCGCCTGCAGCCGGATCGGTCTTGCAGGCGACCAGCACCACACCGCAGTTCGCGCCGTTCGTGATCCAGACTTTTTGCCCGTTGATGACCCAGTCATCGCCATCGCGCACGGCATTCGTGCGGATGCTTTTCAAGTCGCTGCCGGTACCCGGCTCGGTCATGCCGATCGAGCCGACGATTTCACCGGCACACAGTCTCGGCAGCAGGTGCTGCTTGAGGGACTCGCTGCCGTAATGCACCAGGTACGGAGAGACCATGTCCGAATGGACCGGAATGCCGGTGCTGGCGCCGATCCGGGCCATTTCTTCAGTGACCACGCAGGCATGCAGGAAGGTGCCGCCGCCGCCGCCATACTCGGTTGGAATGGTGGTGCACAGGATGCCGGCCGCACCCGCCTTGGCCCAGAACTCGCGCGGCGTGACGCCGGCCTTTTCCCAGTCGCGGAAATGCGGTGCGACTTCGCGTTCGGCGAATCGCCGAACCTGTTCGCGAAATTGCTCGTGCTCTTCGGTGAAGACCTCGCGTTTCAATGCTCTCTCCCTGCGCCTGCTCGGGTCAGGCGATCTGTGTGGGACGCCTGAGTGCAGCGCCTGATGCTGAATCGATCGATCGTCCCACCGGTTAAACTCGCGGTCAAACCGGTCACTCATATCCCTGCCGGCAAGGTCCGCCACGGTCTGTGCGGAGCGATGCCGGAATCTGTCCATGACGATGCTCCAAAGCCAGCTCGATCGATTGCGCAACACCGCGCGCGTGGTTCGCACCCCCAGTGGTCAGGGCGAGATGGTCTGGCGCACCTGGGGCAGCGGAAAGCCGCTGGTGCTCTTCCATGGCGGTGGCGGCAGCTGGGAGCACTGGGTTCGCAACATCGATTTCCTGGCGCAGCACCGCCAGGTCTGGACAGCTGATTTCCCGGGCTTCGGCGATTCGGCCGACGCACCTGAGCCGATCGATGCGCATTCAATCGCGACCGCGACCGCCGATGGGCTGGATATGCTGTTTCCGATGCCGCAGCGGGTGGATATCGCCGGCTTTTCCTTTGGCGGCATGATCGGCACGGTGATTGC
>CAIXXI010000314.1 GCA_903923345.1 uncultured Burkholderiales bacterium
ATACCCTGTTCATGCCGGACGTCGGTACCGCCCGCTGCGACTTCCCGGGCGGCGATGCCCGCACCTTGTACGCCTCGATCCGCAAGATCCTGAGCCTGCCAGCTCAAACCAGGCTGTGCATGTGTCACGACTATCCGCCTGATGACCGGCCGATTGCGTTTGAAACCACCGTCGCCAGCCAGCGCAACAGCAATATTCATGTGCGCGAAGGCATCTCTGAAAAGGAGTTCATCGACATGCGGATCCGCCGCGATGCAACGCTGGAGATGCCGGTGCTGATTCTGCCGTCGGTGCAGATCAACATCCGCGCTGGCCAGATGCCGCCCGCAGAATCAAACGGGACGGCCTATATCAAGATTCCGATCAACGTCCTGTGACCGCGGCGAACGCATCTGAAAGCGGTTTCAAATCGGCGCGACAGGCTCATCCGTTCGTGTCTTTGCCTCACTGATCCAAGGAGCGTTTCATCATGAAAAAGAATGTCGGCGGTATCGATCGCATGATTCGAATCATCGTGGGCCTGATCCTGATGGGTCTGGCCGCAACCGGGCAGATTGGCCTGTGGGGTTGGCTGGGCATCGTCATTCTGGCGACTGGACTGTTCAGTTTCTGCGGCGCCTATGCCCTGCTCGGGATCAATTCATGCCCGGTTCAATCGGACGGTCAGTCACGCTGAAACGTCAGTGCTGAACCGTCAGTACTGAAGCAGCAGATCCTGGATCGCGTCGCGGTCCAGGCCGGCTGCAAGTGCCAGCGAAATCACCAGTCGCGCCTTGTGCGGCGGCAAAAAGCCGGTGGCGACAAATCCGTTTTCGTCGTCGTTGATCTGAGCGTTGCGCTGAACCGGACCGCCCGCAACCCGGCTGGCGCGCGCCACCACGCAGCCCGCTGCAACCGCCTCGTGCAGGGCCTCATGAAGGGGCTTGGACAGCGATCCGTGCCCGGTGCCGGCCACCACGATGCCGCGTGATCCGCGATCGAGCAGCCAGCGCACGATTCCGGTGTCGATGTCGACCTGCTGCGCCAGCAGATCCACCCGGGGTAGCTGCGAGGGCAGCGGTGTGAGTGGTGCGGCAAGGCTTGGCCTCAGTGCCGCAGCCTGCCCGGGATCGACCCTCCAGACCGGCCTGGCATCGAGCATCAGCGCCAGGGGAGCGCCTTCCCGGGCAATGAACGCATCGGTGCGAACGGTGTGTGCCTTGCAGGCCTGATGCGGGGCCAGCACCTGATCGTTCATGACGACCATGGCACCAGCACATTGGGCCCGTGGATCGGCGGCCACGCGGGCGGCTGCGAACAGGTTCATCGGCCCGTCTGCACCGACCGCGGTGGCCGGGCGCATGGCCCCTGTGAGCACAATGGGTTTGAGTCGCGGGCAGACGAGATCGAGAAACAGCGCGGTTTCCTCGATGGTGTCGGTACCGTGGGTGATCACGATGCCATCGAGCTCCGGATCCGCCATCGCAAGCCGGATCCGAGCGGCCAGGCCGAGCCAGTTCGTGGCGCTCATGTGCTGACTGCCGATGGCATAAACCTGCTCAGCCTGGATCTGAGCGACGCCGGCCAGCTCGGGCACGGCGGCCACCAGACGCTCAACCGGCACCGCTCCCGGCTGATACCCCTGGGTCTGAACGGCCGAGGCAGCCGCGCCGGCGATCGTGCCACCGGTGGCCAGCAGCAGGAGTCTTGGAAGCTTCATCACGGTAT
>CAIXXI010000315.1 GCA_903923345.1 uncultured Burkholderiales bacterium
CGCAGCAATCGAAGGTCAAATTGCATGCCGCGAACTATACGCAAATCGCATTGAATCGATAGTCAAAATGGCGTTGCGGTATGCAAATAGAGTGTGTCAGGCTTGCGACCGCTTCGATAAACCCGAACCAAGGATGATCCGGTGAGCCTACTGCGTCGATTTGCCCCTGCCCTGATGGCTGCAAGCGCCCTGATCCTGGGTGCCGGCTGTACCAGCGCCCCAACGGCCCCATCTACATCAATCAGCCCCGCCGAGGCCAAGGCCATCGCCAAAGAGGCCTGGCTGTACGCCTACGCCCCGATTCAGGGCTATCAGACGATGTACAACCAGACGCTGAACCCGCAATTCCCGGGCTATGTCGGCGGCTTCAATCGTTTCCGGCACTACGCTCGCGCCTTTACCCCGGCTGACACCGACATCGTCACGCCGAACAACGACACGCCGTATTCCTGGGCCTGGCTGGATCTGCGGGCCGAGCCGATGGTGGTGTCCTTGCCCGCCGTGGCGGCTCCTCGCTATTACGTCAATCAGTGGTTCGACCTCTACACCCACAACTTTGCCTATACCGGTGTGCGCTCGACAGGGCGCGAGGCCGGCAACTACCTGTTTGTTGGTCCCCGCTGGAAGGGCGAAGTGCCCAAGGGCATCACCAAGGTGTTTCGCGCTGAGACCGATATCGTCGGCACCCTGACCCGAACCCAGCTCAATGGCGCCGATGACATCCCGGCGATGCAAGCCGTTCAGGCGCAGTTCCGCATCATCCCCTTGTCCCAGTTCGCTGGCACGCCGGCCCCGGCCGCGCTGCCCCCAATTAAAGGGCCGGCCTGGGACAAGGCATCAGCCGAGGGCATCGGCTTCATCGGATACTTCAACAGCCTGCTGCCCTACATGCCGGCCGTGGCCTCGGAGAAAGCGCAGTTCGAGCGCTTCGCCAAAATCGGCATTGCACCCGGCAAGCCCTTCGACCCGGCCAGTTTGTCGCCTGAAATGAGATCGGCCATCGAGGACGGCGTTAAAGAGGCCTCCGGCGAACTCGCGCGCACCGCGCTGGCCGAGACCGATTCAAAAGACATGTTTGGCACACGTGAAGCCCTCGGCAGCAACTACGTCATGAGCCGATCGATCGGCGCGATGCTCGGCATCTATGCCAACTCGAAGGAAGAGGCCATGTACGCCAGTCAGCAGACCGGGCCAGACGGCAAGGTCCCGGATGGCAACCGCAAATGGATGATTCGCTTTCCGGCAGGCCAGTTGCCGCCCGTGAACGAGTTCTGGTCGATCACCATGTACAAGCTGCCCGAACGCCTGTTGGTCGATAACGCAATCAACCGATATTCGATCGGTGGCCGCACGCCGGGGCTCAAGCAGAACCCCGACGGGTCTCTCGACATCTACCTGCAAAGCGACAATCCGGGCCCTGACAAGGCCAGCAACTGGCTGCCCACCCCTAAAGGGCCTTTCTTCTTCGCTGCCCGTTTTTATGGCCCGCGCGCCAGCCTGCTCGATGGCAGCTGGAAGTTGCCTCCAATGGTTGAAGTCCAGTGAACCGAAGCTCCAGAACCCACACGAAAGAACTCTCTCAATGAATAGCCGCGCTCCATCGATTCTCGCTCGCGCCCTCGTCGGCGCTGCTGTCGCGCTGAGCCTGCCGGCATTTGCTCAACCGGTTTCAACCCGCCTGGGCACGCTGCAACTCGAAAACGGCTACCCGTCCAAGGCCGCCGCCGAAAAGCTGTATGACGAGATGGACTTTCAGCGCGCCACGCAGTTGTATCTGTGGGGTTTGCCGGCGGTGGGCTTTCACAACCTGCATCTGGCCCATCTGAAGAGCTTCGGCGCCAAGGACGGTGAGATCGTTCTGTACCAGTCGCTCAAGGACAAGGCGGGCATGCTCACGCCGAATCTCACCACGCAGTACGCCTTCAGCTTCTGGAACCTGGCGGAGAAGGGCCCGCTGGTGGTCGAGGTGCCCGCTGGCGCCACGGCGGGCGGCGTGAATGACATCTGGCAACGCCCCATCACCGACATGGGCCAGACCGGCCCGGACAAGGGCAAGGGTGGCAAGTATCTGATCCTCCCGCCGGGCAGCGCACCGGTCCAGGCACCGGGTTATGTCGTGGTGAAATCACCCACCAACCAGGTCTGGTTCGGCTCCCGCGGTCTGTCAGCCGACGCCAAGGAAGCCGAAGCCACCCTGCGCAAGCATCGGCTGTATGCATGGGCGGATCGTGCAAAGCCCGGTGTCACCAACTTCGTCCCGGTGGGCGGGCGGGACTGGGCCTCCTGGCAGCCCAGCGACATCAGCTACTTCCAGCAGCTGCGTGACATTCTGGAACCCGAACCGCCCGAAGTGCGCGACGGCTATTTCTACGCGATGCTGCGTTCGCTGGGCATTGAGAAAGGCAAGCCGTTTGCGCCCGATGAACGCCAGAAGAAGATTCTGGGTGAGGCAGCCCTCACCGGCGAGTTGATGGCCCGGACCAATGCGTTCGAGAAGCGCTTCCCCGGTTCGACCGTCTTCAAGGGCACTCAGTGGGAATACTCGAACATGGTCGAGCTCGACCAGCAGGCCAAGGGCTACTCGCAGCTGGACGAGCGCGCCTCATGGTTCTATGAAGCCATCGGCAACACCCTGGGCATGCAGGGTCGCACGGTGGGCTTTGGGCAGGTCTATCTGGAAACCGCCAAGGACAAATCAGGTGCCTGGCTCGACGGTGCCAAAAGCTACCGGCTGCGTGTGCCGCCGAATGCACCGGTCAAACAGTTCTGGTCGTTCACGCTCTACGAGAACGTGACGCGCGCTCCGCTGCAATCACCGCAGGGTGCAGCCGACATCTCCTCACGCAAGCAGGGTCTGGTCCAGAACGCCGACGGCTCGGTCGATCTGTTCTTCGGTCCGACCAAGCCGGCAGGCGCCAGCGACAACTTTGTTCAGACTGTGCCGGGCAAAGGCTGGTTCACCTACTTCCGCCTGTACGGCCCGACCGAGCCGTACTTCAACAAGACCTGGGCCCTGCCGGATCTGGTCGAGATCAAATAAGTGCTGGAAAGATCGTGTCCAGTGCATTTGGAGTCGGGCGGTCAGCCTGCATGAAGCCTTGAGACTCATCACTTTAATAAACAGGAGTTGCGACACATGAACTTGACGGTCAATCATCTGATGGCAGCGCTGATCCTGAGCGTCGCGCCATGGGCAAGCAGCCAGGCTCAGCAGGTTCCTCTGCCGAAAACCGCTGCCGATGTGCCCGCGCCACCGCCGGGTACAGCGATGAGCAAAGCCTATGTGCAGACGGTTGGCAGAATGGCTTATGTCTGGGGTTATGCGCTGGTCAACTCGCATAACCGTCGCGCCGGATTCGCCTACCTGTCGGGCCAGAACGGCAATGTCGCCGGCTTGAACGGCGGTGTGGTGCCGATGGCACCGGTCAACCAGTCGGCCATGTTGACCGACTACGTCGACCCCGCGCAGACCTTCGTGACCTGCCCGAACCAGGACGTGGTCTACGGTGCGGGTTATTACGCACTCGACAAGGAACCGGTGGTCTTTCAGGTGCCGAATTTCGGTGACCGTTTCTGGGTCTATGCGCTTTACGACGCGCGAACCGATCAATTTGCCCAGATCGGCAAACCCTATGGCACGAAGCCAGGCTTCTACATGATGGTGGGTCCCAATTGGAAGGGCACCAAGCCGGCGGGCATCACCGCCGTCGTGCGGTCTTCCACCGAACTCGCATTCTCAATCCCGCGCATCTTCAAGGGCGACAGCGCAGACGAAACCAAGGCCGTTCAGCCTCTGATCAATCAGGTGATGTTCTACCCCCTGAGCCAGTTCAACGGCAAGATGAAGACCACCGATTGGAGCAAGCTGCCGAAGTGGCCCACACCCGCTGGCGCAGTGGGCGAAACCAAATGGGTGGTGCCCGAGAAGTTCTACGAACAGTTGCCCGGTGTGATGAAGCTCGTGCCGCCGATGCCGGGCGAGGAGTCGCTCTATGCCTGGATTTCGTCGGTATGGACGGCCGCCGAGAAGGACCCGGCCATCAAGGACGCACTCATCGAGTCATTTGTGGCTGCCGACAAAGACACGATCGCACCCTTCTTCCGGTGGGACCAGAACGGCCGGCCGGCAGGAAATGGCTGGAACTCGCCGGTCAACAACGCTCAATGGGGTAACGACTATCTGAATCGGACGGCGACCGCCAAGTCGAATATGTACGACAACCGGCCGGTCGAAACGAAATACATCTATCGCGACTACGACAGCGAGGGCCGCCAACTCGAAGGCAAGAACAGCTACAGCGTCACCTTCGCGAAAGGGCAGGAGCCGCCCGTCAAGGGATTCTGGTCACTGACGGTCTACAACGACAAGCATGTCTTCCATCCCAATTCGCTCAAACGCTATTCGCTCGGTACGAAAAGCAAATCGTTCATGAAGTACAACGCGGATGGATCACTGACCCTGTATTTCGGAGCCAAGTCACCCGGCCAGGACAAGGAGTCCAACTGGGTGCCGGCGCCCGAGGGCGAGTTCTCGCTTTATATCCGGGCGTACTGGTCGGATCCGTCAATCATCAACGGAACCTGGACGCCGCCCAACGTCATTCGCAGCAACTGACCTACGCAGAGGGCTGGGCGGGTGGCACGCATTCGATCGGCGGGATGCGGTAGCCCGCCTGAAGCGGCTCCGTCCGCGGATGGTAAAGACGCAGGATCAGGTAGAACAGGCCTGCGGGGGCAGGCAGCCAGTTCGACACCTGATGCTCCGGGCGTTCATGCTGGATCAGGATGTCGAGCGATCCATCCGCATTGAATGACAGCCCGTGCGATCGATCGCCGAGTGCATGGCGATCGATCGGATTGGCCACAAAGAAGCGGTCCTCACCATAGAGCGACACCGACCAGAAGGCATCGCAGGGAGGCAACTGACCCGCATCGAAATGCAGGACATAGTTGCGGCTGCCGTGCAGTGCTTCACGGGATGAATCGTAGTCGGCCATCGCATAGAGCGCCTCATCGGCAGCCAGCCCGCCCATGCCTTTGGCTGCGGTCGCAGCGCGCGCAAGATAGTCGGTGCCGAATCGGCCCAGCCGATCATTGATGCCCCAGGCGCCTTTTCGCCGACTGCGCGTGCGCGATTCGATCAGATCCATTGCGGCCTGATAGCCCCGGCGCAAGCCACGAATCGTTGCCTCATCGAGCAGGTCCGTCCGTACGGGCATGCCCGGCCTGATGCCTGCGCTGGAGAAACTGGCGACCAGCCCTTCGTCGGCAAGCGGCGGTGGATTCTCGGCAAGCCCGCGCGCGAGGTTATCGAAGAAGTCCAGCGGATCATCGCTTGCCTGGTAACGATCGTAGTGCAGGGACTTCACCGGCTGTCTGGCGTTCGATGGCGCGAATGCGGACAAGGGTGTCAGGGTAAACCGCGTCTGTACGGCTCGAGCGGCGCTGAGGTCAGCTGCATCATCGACCAGCGTGCGGCCCAGAATCCAGACCAGCGGCGTGGGTGCGTTCACTCGCTGCACGCCCTCGGGAAGGACACCTTGCCAGCCGGGCGTCGTGATGGCGAACTGTGCGGCCAGCCCCTGCGTCATGCGCGGACCGATGTTCAGGAAGTTGTTGGTCCAGGCATCGAGCAATGCCATGACCCAGTAGCGTTTGGCTTCGGGCGGTACGGTCAGCACGATCGGTTCCGCAGCCAGGTCGAGCCATCCCATGGAATACAGCAGGTCGTTGGCAGGGGTCACCACATCGCGGTCCAGGTGCGTCCAGGGGCGCGCCGCGTGGCCGAACTGATTCAGGGGCGCTCGCCCAGTGTCCTGGGGCGCATCCACCGCGGTCATCTGTGAGGCCGTGCGCATGGACTCAACCAGAGGCAGGCCATACATGCAGGCCTGCAGCCCGATTGCAAACGCATGGGCTTCGCGGGCTTCCGTGTCGCGAGAGCCCGGCTCGGTGTTGGAGGCGTCCATGCGGTGTGAGCCCGGAGTGTTCAACCGGTCACCCGCCCGGATGTCGCGGTGGTGCCGGCATCCACCGGCAGGACCACCCCGGTGATCCAGCGGGCCGCGTCACTGAGCAGAAAGACCACCGCCTCGCCGACATCCCAGCCACTGCCCTCCACTTGCAACAGCGATCGCATGCGCCGCGATTCGCGCAGCTCGGGCGACATGCCGCCGGCATACACCATCGGGGTATAGACCATGCCGGGGGCGATGCAGTTCACGCGAATGCGTTGGGCTGCATGCTGCGAGGCCATGGATCGGGTCATGTTGACGATCGCCCCCTTGGAGGTCTGATACAGCAGGCCAGATGATTGACTGCCGAGCAGCCCGGCCACCGAGGCGAGGTTCACGATTGCGC
>CAIXXI010000316.1 GCA_903923345.1 uncultured Burkholderiales bacterium
CGCACCGTGCGCTGGGTGACTTTGGCAAAGACGAACTCACGCAGTTCGGTGAAGACTGTCGAGGCGATGCGCAAGGCACCATAGGCCAACAGCAGGCCGATCGGGACCGCGGCCATCGCAATGGCTTGCCCGGACACACCGGCCTGGGTGGCCATGGGCACGAGCGTGTCGACGATGCGTTTGAGCACGACCGGCACGCCCACCACGGCGGCCTTGGCGGCCACCAGGCATGTGATCGCGATGGCGACCCGCCAGCGGAACTCCCAGAGGTAGGGCAGCAGGCTGCGCAGGGTCTGCCAGTCGGAACGCTCCGGCTTTCGGCCCGGAGCGGGCGGGGGTGGAGATGGGGCTAGATGGCGCATCAGATTCAGCTTTTCAGTGCGCAGCAAGGGGCCGCGTCGAGGGTTCGGCCAGGCGACGAGGGCTCACGCACCCGGCATCCCGTAGACCGGGGTGGCGATCCCTTCATGGCGCGCCTTGAGTTGCAGGCCCAGATAGAGGGAATAGTGGCGTGACTGCGCCAGATTGCCGCCGTGAAACCACAGGTTGGCCTGGCGGGTCGGCTTCCACATATTGCGCAGCTCGCCCTCCCACGGACCCGGGTCCTTCAGCGTGTCCGAGCCCAGACCCCAGCACGGGCCAAGCACCTCGGCCACTTCGGGCGAGATCAGTGCCGCCGCCCAGCCGGTCATCGAGCCGTAGCCGGTGGCATAAACGACCAGATCGGCCGGCATGACCGTGCCATCGCGCAGCACCACGGCCTCTTCGGTCAGGTGATCGATCACCGCGCCGGGCTTGAGCGCGATGCGGCCGTCAGCGATCAGGTCCGATGCGCCCACATCGATGTAATAACCAGACCCCCGGCGCAGATACATCGGGGTGAGTCCGGATTCGTCTTCTCCGAAATTGAGCATGAAGCCGGCTGCTCGCAGCCGATCATAGAACTCGGCATCGTCGCGTCGGAGCTGGGCGGTGACCGGAATCTGGAACTGCGGAACCAGGCGATAGGGAATCGAGGCGACAGTCAGATCGGCCAGATCCGTGCTGATGCCGGCCTTGAGCGCTTCCTCGGAATACAGCGTGCGGTTGCGCGCCTGCGATTCGGCGCGCACCACCAGGGTGGGCGAGCGCTGCAGCATGGTCACCTCGGCACCATGCTCCCAGAGGTCAGCGGCAATGTCGTGCGCCGAATTGTTCGAGCCCACGACCACACAGCGCTTGCCGGCAAAGGCCTCGCCACCCGGATGCGTGCTGGAGTGATGCTGAACACCCTTGAAGCGGTCCATGCCCGGATAGCTGGGCAGATTCGGCACACCGGACATGCCGGTGGCCAGCACCAGGTGGGTGGGCCGCAGGGTGACCGGCTGGCCGTCGCGCTCGACCTGCACCGTCCAGGTGGCGCTGGTCTCGTCGAAGGCCGCCTTGCGGCAGACCGTCTTCGCCCAGTAGTTGAGCTCCATCAGCTGACAGTAGGCCTCGAGCCAGTCGCCCATCTTGTCCTTGGGCGTGTAGACCGGCCAATGCTCGGGAAACGGCAGGTAAGGCAGGTGGTCATACCAGACCGGGTCATGCAGGCACAAGGACTTGTAGCGATTGCGCCAGGCATCACCTGCACGCTCATTGCGATCGATGATCAGGGCGGGCACACCCAGACGCTTCAAGCGCGCGCCCAGGGCCAGACCGCCCTGTCCGCCGCCGATGATCAGGCAGTAGGGCTGCTCGGTGTAGCCGATCGACTCACGCTCGGACTGACGCGCATCCGTCCAGGTGGTTCGGCCGCGAATCGCTCCATGCTGGGCGCCGGCCTCACGGGTCGGGCCGCGCTTTTCCTCGAAGCCCTTGAGTTCACGCAGGGCGGTGAAAAAAGTCCAGCCCTGGCCGTCTTTCAGGCGCACATGGGCCTTGCCCCGACCGATCGCAGTCTCGAAGGCCAGCCAGGCCTGAACGACACCATTGGATTCAGTCGCATCCCCTTCGATCTGCCAACCGGTGGGCTGCACACGGTCGACGGTCTCGCGCACCATCGTCCCGATAGCGCCACGGCCTTCGAGGGTCGCGATATTCCAGGTGAAGGCGATCAGATCGCGCCAATAACTCTCCTTGCCGAACAGCGCCGACACCTGATGCGCATCGCGCGCGTCCAGGGCGGCCGCGAATCGGGCCAGCCAGTCACTCACGAGCCGATTCGGCGTGGTCATCGCTGCGGGGCTTTCGAGGCTCATGGACGGTGCATTTACAAGCGGGTGATCCGGGAGGGGGATGATAGATTAGTCGGCTGTTCAAACCGCCGCTCCTGGAGCCACTGCCCATGACACCCCGTTTCATCTCCGGCCTGATCGCCTCGCTGATTGCCCTGCCCTGCCTTGCCCAGGTCACCGTCAGCGAGCCATGGGTCCGTGGCACCGTGCCCGAGCAAAAGGCCAGCGGCGCCTTCATGAGCCTGACCGCACAGACCGACAGCCGACTGGTCCAGGTGCAATCACCGGTGGCGGCCACGGTCGAGATTCACGAGATGAAGATGGATGGCGGTGTGATGCGCATGCGAGCGATGCCCGAACTCGCCTTGCCGGCTGGAAAAGCCGTCAGCCTTGCACCAGGGGGTTATCACGTCATGCTGATCGGCCTGAAGCAGGTGCTCAAACCGGGCGATCAGGTGCCCCTGACCCTGATCGTCGAGGGTGCGAACAAGCAACGTCAGCAGATCGAGGTCAAGGCAGCCGTGCGGCCGCTCAATTCGGGTGCTGGCGCGGCATCGGGTCAGGCTCAGTCTGGTGCGAGCGGCGGGTCAGGTCACAAGCACTGAGGCGGGGAAAGGTCGAGGCCTCAGGCTCCCTTAGCCTCGACACCAACACGCCGCGCGGCCAGGGCCAGCGCAGTGTCCGCAGTCAACAATTCCATGCCCCGAAGAACGGCCAGCTGCAGATAGATCGCGTCGTAGGCGGTGAGCTCATGGCTGGCTGCGGCCAACAGGAGCGTCCCAACACCGGCGGCCTGAGGATTGAATTCGATCGGCAGCGCATCGACGAGGGCCGCAGCCTGTTGCGCCTGGGCCAAGGTGATTCGGCCGCGACGCACGGCCGTGATGAGTGTATTGGCCACTTCGGCGCGCAGCAGAACAGGGGCGATGAGTGGCGCATCGGAGCACCCTGAAATGGCCGCCTCGACACTGGCTGCAGCAGGGAGCTTGTCGCTCAACAGCCAGGCAAGAAGCGCCGAAGCGTCCAGAACAACCCCATTCACGCCCGCCCCTCTTCGATCCACGTTCGGATTTCGCTGCCGCTCGCGCCGACTTCCGATCGAAGCGCGCGCGCGCCGGCGATAACCGCCTCAATTGGAAGCGGCACCTCAGTGGGTTGGGCGGGCACCAGCCGAGCGATCGCCTGGCCTCGACGGGTAATCACGAAGGACTCCCCTTCGACCACGCGCTCCAGCAACTCGGACAGATGCGTCTTGGCCTCGAAGGTTCCCACTGTGTTGGATGATCTGGGCGTTTGCATGTCACCAACTTAACTAGTTTGTACTAGTTATTGTAGCCGATCATGTTCATTCCCACTTCCCAGTGTGTCAGCCCCTGCGTGGCCGTACTCGCCCAAACCCCAAGCCCTCCAACACCCGACCGGACAGCGCCTGCGCCCACAGCGCATAGGCGCCGGCTGCCGGATGAAAACCGTCGGTTGCGATGAAGGACGCATCGCTCATCGCCGGCAAGGGCAGGTGCTCGACGGGCAGCGCCGCCTTCATCGATTGAGCATGAGCGCTCAAGGCGCGATCGAGGGTCCGCGCATGCTGACCCATGACCGCACGCAGCGGCTGCGGCAGCGCCGGAAAGCGGTGCATCGGCGGCAGCCCCGACCACAACACCCGCTGCACACCGTGCTGTTCGGCCAGATGCTGCACCAGTCGGTCGACGTCGCGCAGCCAGGCCGCAGGCGTCTGCAATGCGGTCACATCATTGACGCCGAGTGCGATCACCGCCAGATCGAAACGCTCCGACGGCTCGAGCAGGGCGATCGCATCGCGGGTGCGAAGACCGGTTCGGGCCGCCAGCTTCCAGCGCAATGGCCGATCGTGGCGTCCTTGCAGGCGGGCCAGCAATTGCCCCGACAGCGCCTGATCCTGATGAGCCGCACCGACGCCGGCGGCCGATGAATCGCCCAGGATCAGCAAGCTGGCAGCCGGTCCGTCGTGACGCTCACCAAGGCAGCCGGTACGCGGGCCTTCGGGTTCGGGCAACAGCGGCGTCACCCGCCGCACCCGTTTGCCCTGGGCCAGCAGCAGCGGCGCCAGTGGCAGGGCCAGAGCCAGTCCCCAGGGCAGATCGAGCCTGTGCTTCATGATCGATTCAATGTGCTGGCCGCGGGCGAAGCCGCAGCCAGCGCCACCGCATCAACAGGCGGCTCAGACCCGCTCGAGGATGCCGGCTGCACCCATGCCGGTGCCCACGCACATCGTCACCATGCCGTATTTCGCCGCACGCCGGCGCAGGCCGTGCACGACGGTGGCCGCGCGGATCGCACCGGTGGCACCGAGCGGATGGCCCAGCGCGATCGCCCCGCCCAGCGGGTTGACCTTCGCCGTGTCCAGGCCGAGGTCGCGGATCACGGCCAGCGACTGCGCAGCGAAGGCCTCGTTGAGTTCGATCCAGTCGAGGTCGTCCTGCGTAAGGCCAGCAGCCTTGAGCGCAGCTGGCACCGCCTCTTTCGGGCCAATGCCCATGATCTCGGGCGGCACGCCGCGCACCGCAAACGACACGAAGCGGGCCAGCGGTGTGAGATTGAACTGCTTGAGGATGCGCTCGGAGACCACGATCAGCGCGCCGGCGCCATCCGAAGTCTGCGAGCTGTTGCCGGCGGTCACGCTGCCTTTGGCGGCAAACACCGCCCGCAGGCGTGCCAGGCCCTCAATTGAGGTGTCGGCACGCGGGCCTTCATCCAGGCTCACGGTGCGGGTGAGCGTGTCGATCTGGCCGCTGCTCAGGTTGGGAAATTTCTCGATCACCTCGACCGGGCAGATCTCATCAGTGAATTCGCCTGCCGCCTGGGCGGCCAGTGCGCGGCGATGCGATTCGAGTGCGAAGGCATCCTGGTCCTCGCGGGACACCTTCCATTGCATGGCGACCTTCTCGGCGGTCATGCCCATGCCATAGGCGATGCCCAGGTTTTCGTTGCGATCGAACACATGCATGTTGATCGACGGTGTGTGGCCCATCATCGGCACGTTGCTCATCGACTCGCAGCCGGCGGCGATCATGGCGTCGGCCTCACCCACCCGAATCCGGTCGGCGGCCATGGCCAGTGCGGTCAAGCCCGAGGCGCAGAACCGGTTGACTGTCACGCCGCCCACGGTATTGGGCAGGCCAGCCAGCAGTGCGCCGATTCGGGCCACGTTCAGGCCCTGCTCGGCTTCGGGGATCGCGCAGCCGACGATCGCGTCTTCGATCACCGCTGGGTCGAGTGCCGGCACCTGGGCCAGCGAGGCCTGCAAGGCCCGCACCAGCAGGTCGTCGGGGCGGATGTTGCGAAACACGCCCTTGGGCGCCTTGCCGATCGGGGTGCGGCTGGCCGCAACGATGTAGGCATCCTGAATCTGTTTGCTCATGTCTTGTGCTCCGTATCAGTCGGACAGGGCGGATCAGTTACGCACCGGCTTGCCGGTCTGCATCATGCCCATCATGCGTTCCTGCGATTTGGGATGGCTCAGCAGCCCCATGAAAGCGCGCCGCTCCAGGGTCATCAGCCATTCCTCGTCGACCATCGATCCGGCCTCGACATCGCCGCCGCAGATGACTTCGGCGATCGTCTTGCCCAGGTGAAAGTCGTGCGCGCTGATGAAGCCGCCATCGCGCATGTTGACCAGCTGCGCCATGATGGTTGCGATCGCAGGCCGTCCTGCGACCCGGATCAGCCCCTTGCGCGCAGGCCGCCAGCCGGCATCGCGCATCGACTGCGCCTCACGCACGGCGGTGTAGAGCAGCTCGTGGCTGTTGAAGACGATCCGGTCTTCTTCGAGCAGGTAACCCATCTGCTGCGCCTCGATGGCTGAACGGCTGACCTGCGCGGTAGCGGCATTCATGAAGTATTTCTTCAGGAATTCGATGAGTGCGGCTTCGGGTGCGGCACGACTCTCTTCGGATGCACGACGCGCGCCATAGGCCAGCCCGCCACCACCGGGGATCAGTCCCACACCGACTTCGACCAGGCCGATATAGCTCTCCAGGTTTGCAACTCGGCGTGCGCAATGCACGGCCAGCTCGCAGCCGCCGCCCAGCGCCATGCCGCTGACTGCCGCGATCGTCGGCACCTGCGCATAGCGCAGCCTGAGCATCGCGTCCTGCAGGGCTTTCTCGACCGGCTCGAGCGCCTTCGCGCCACCCGCCATGAAGGTCGGCATCATCGCCTGAAGGTCGGCGCCGTACGAGAAGGGCTCATCCGGTGACCAGATCACCAGTCCGGAAAAATCTTTTTCTGCCAGTTCGACACCTTTGAGCAGCCCGGCGATCACGCCCGGGCCGATGGCATGCACCTTGGTGCGAATCGAGAGGATCAGCACGTCATCCAGGCCAGGCTGCTCGAGTGTCCACAACCGAACCGATTCATCTTCGTGCACGGTGCGGCCAGCCACATGGGCATTCGGCGCGTCTTCCCCGCGCACCGGCGCACGAAACAGCTGACGCTGGTAGACCGGCAGTGAAGAGCGGGCGACAAAGGCCTGGCGGGCTGGTGACCACGAGCCCTCGGGCTGGTGAGGGCCGCCGCGCGCAGCCACCGGCCCCTCGAACACCCAGGCCGGCAGGGGCGCGGGCGCGAGCGTCTTGCCGGCTTCGATGTCCTCGCGGATCCAGTTCGCCACTTGGGTCCATCCGGCCGCCTGCCAGGCCTCGAAGGGGCCTTCCTGGGCACCGAACCCCCAGCGCATCGCGAAATCCAGGTCACGGGCGTTGTCGGCAATCGATTCCAGATAGATCGCCGCGTACTGCCAGGAATCGCGCAGGATCGACCACAGGAACTGCGCCTGAGGATTGGTCGACTCGCGCAGCAGCTTGATCCGCTCGGCGGCATCCTTCTTTTTCAGGATCCGAACCACTGTTTCATCAGCCTTGCCACCGGACTTCACATACTCGCCGCTGGCCGCATCGAGACGCAGAATGTCGGCTCCCACCTTGCGGTAAAAGCCTGCACCGGTCTTCTGGCCCAGCGCGCCCTTTTCCAGCAGCGCCGCCAGCACCGGCGGCGTGGCATAGGTCGCCTCAAAGGCATCGCCCTTGAGCGTGTCCTGCATGGTGCGGATCACATGTCCGAGCGTATCCAGCCCGACGACATCGGCCGTGCGGAAGGTGCCCGATTTGGCACGACCGAGCTTTTCGCCGGTCAGGTCATCGACCACATCGACGCTCAAGCCGAATTTCGCCGCCTCGGCAATGGTGGCGAGCATGCCGAAGATGCCGACGCGATTGCCGATGAAGTTCGGTGTGTCCTTGGCGCGCACCACGCCTTTGCCCAGGGTCGAGGTCAGGAAGGTCTCGAGCTGATCGAGGATCAGCGGGTCGGTCGAGGCGGTGGGAATCAGCTCCACCAGGTGCATGTAGCGCGGCGGGTTGAAGAAGTGCACACCGCAGAAGCGCTGCTTGAGCCCGTCTTCGAAGCCTTCCGACAGTGCGGTGATCGACAGGCCCGAGGTGTTCGAAGCGAAGATCGCATGCGGCGCAAGAAACGGTGCGACCTTGCGATAGAGGTCGTGCTTCCAGTCCATCCGCTCGGCAATCGCCTCGATCACCAGATCGCAGCCCCGCAGCTGCTCAAGGTGCTCGTCATAGTTGGCCGGAACGATGAAGGCCGCCAGGTCGGCCTGACCCAGCGGCGCCGGGTTGAGTTTGCGCAGGCCTTCGATGGCCCGACGCGCGATGCCGCTGCGATCACC
>CAIXXI010000317.1 GCA_903923345.1 uncultured Burkholderiales bacterium
CATCGCACGCCCCTTGCGAGCGATCGGGGCCACGGCAATCGAATGCCGGCTGTACGGAAACCCGCCCATGAAGCCCAGGCTGTTGGCCGAAATGAAATGCCCATGGTTCACCGACACGCCTGCGCCTTCGGTATTGACGATGGCCGGGCTCACTGCAAACGCAGCCGCCTCCATGCGGCAGGCCAGGTCGATGGCCTCGGGGGCTTCGATCGACCAGGGATGGAACAGGTCGAGGTCCAGGGGCTTGTGTGCCAGGTTTTCTGCATCGGGCAATCCGGCGAACGCATCTTCACCAGTGAACTTCGCGATTTCATAGGCCGCCTTGACGGTCTGTTCGATGGCCGCATCCGCGAAATCGCTGGTGCTGGCATGGCCTCTGCGATCGCCCAGATACACGGTCACGCCCAGGCCTTTGTCGCGATTTTGCTCGATCGTCTCGACCTTGCCCTTGCGCACATTCACAGACAAGCCCGAGCTCTCCGAGACCTCGGTGGATGCAGCGCTGGCACCCAGACGGGCGGCACGCTCGAGCACCGATTGGGCGAGTTCCTCGAAACGGGCGCGGCTGTAGTCAAACATGGGGTATTGGGCTCGATGAGGCCACGCTGACCTGACCGTGCAGGTGATCGCTGGCCGTTGAAGGGACGGTCCGGGCTATCATAACAAGGCATCGATCCGCCCTCTGAGCACACCCTCCCCAGTGAATCGCCACCCCAGATCCCAGCCCGTCCTGACCGCCGGCGTTCAGTACAACGAAGACGACGACGTCGATACCGGCCCGAGCAAGTCGCAGCGCAAACGCGACATGCACGTGCTGCAGGAATTGGGCGAGCGACTAGTGAGCCTGCCGCCATCGCGCCTTGAGCCCCTGCAGTTGCCCGAAAACCTGCTCGACGCGATTGCCCTCGCGCGCAAGATCACCGCGCATGAAGGTCGACGGCGCCAGATGCAGTTCATCGGCAAGCTGATGCGACAAGTCGATGCGGATGCGATCCGTGCTGAACTCGATGTCGATGATGATCGCCACCGCGCAGAAACCGCCGTCATGCACGCGGCCGAACGCTGGCGTGACGCCCTGATCGCTCAGCCTGAGCGTCTCTCGGAGTTCCTGCAACGTCATCCGGCTGCGATCAACCGCAACCTGCACCCGATGCTGCGATCGGCCTGCACCGAGCATTCCCGCTCGCAACGCGGTCGCCACTACCGTGAGCTGTATCGCGAGATCCGCGACATCCTTCTGGCCGACACCTTCGATGAACCCGACACCGACCAGTGAATCTGCGCCCCAGACTGACCCCGCCCGTGCCCTGAAGGTCGGCCTGGTCTCGATCTCTGATCGCGCCTCAAGCGGTGTCTATGCCGATGCCGGCATTCCGGCGCTGCAGACCTGGCTGGCCTCGGCGATCACCTCGCCCTGGTCGGCCGTGACCCGCCTGATTCCAGACGAGCAGCCCGTCATCGAACGCACCCTGATCGAGCTGGTGGATATCGAAGGCTGTCACCTGATCCTCACCACCGGCGGCACCGGGCCAGCCAAACGTGATGTCACCCCTGAAGCGACGCTGGCAGTGGCTGACCGCGAAATGCCCGGGTTCGGCGAGCAGATGCGCCAGATCAGCCTGAATTTCGTGCCCACCGCGATCCTGTCGCGGCAGGTGGCGGTCATTCGTGGCAATGCCCTGATCATCAACCTGCCGGGGCAACCGAAGTCGATCCAGGAAACCCTGGAAGGCCTGCGCGCCAGCGAAGGCCGAAGCATCGTGCACGGCATTTTTGCAGCCGTGCCCTATTGCCTGGACCTCATTGGCGCGCCGTTTGTTCAAACCAATGAGGCGGTGTGCAAGGCGTTTCGGCCGAAGTCGGCCCAAGCCATGAACAGCCCTTCAAGCGCCGGCTGAGTCACCTCACATCCGCCGGCACTCGATCACCCCGTCCACATCCCGCACTGCAGACAAGGTGCGGGTGAGTTGCGGAATGCCCGGCACCTCGACGGTGAACTGCATCTGAGCTGAACCATCGCGGCTGAGCGTCCTGACCGCGGTCACATTCAGACGGTCGCGGGCAAACACATCCGAGACATCACGCAGCAGGCCTTGTCGGTCGCGCGCGCGCAGCATCACATCCACCGGATACACCGCCCGCGCGGCACTGCCTTTCTTGGCAGCCGGCGGCTCGTTTTGCCAGTCGCCCCAGTCGGTCTGCAGCACCCGCTCGGGTGCCTGGCGGGCCATCTGGGCAAAGCTCCTGCATTCGGCCCGATGCACTGAAACGCCCCGCCCCTTGGTGACAAATCCGATGATCGAATCGGGTGGCGCCGGCCTGCAGCAGCGTGCCAGTTGCGTCATCAGAAAATCGACGCCCACCACCAGCACACCCGCCCCGCTCGAGGCCGAGCCTCTGGCAGGCCGGGTCATCCGCTGCAATTCCTCCGCGTCGGATTGAACGGACGATTGAGCTGCACCGGTCGACGCACTTCGGCCGGCAGACGACTCGGTTGAACCCCGCGCTGATTCGATCGATCCGCGTACCGCTTCTTCCAGCATCCGCGGCCCGACCTCTTCTCTGGCCACCGCCAGAAAGAGCTCATCGGCCGACTCGAACCCGAGCCTGCGCGCGAGTTCTTCAAAGGCCAGCGCAGTGCGACCCTCGCGCTGCAGGATGCGCTCGACTTTTTCGCGGCCCTCGGCAATGTCGCGTCCGGTATCCAGTGCGTTGAACCACTGTCGGACCTTGGCGCGCGCCCGGTTGCTGCGCACATAGCCCAGTTGAACATTGAGCCAGTCGCGCGAAGGCCCCTCTGACCCACTGCCGACCCGCGCTGCGATGATCTCGACGGTCTGCCCGTTTTTCAGCACGGTGTTGAGCGGCACCATCTGCCCATCGACCCGTGCACCGCGGCATCGATGGCCCAGTCCCGAATGAACGTGGTAGGCAAAATCCACCGGCGTCGATCCAACCGGCAACTCGACCACCCTGGCCTGAGGTGTCAGCAGGTAAATCCGCTCACCCTCCTCCTCGGATGCGGTCGAGAGCTTTCCGCCCAGGGTTGCACCGACATCCTGCTGCCACATCAGCAACTGGCGCATCCACTCGATCCGCGCGTCATGCACATCGCTTGCACCAGCACCGCGTGCCGAGGCTGCTCGAGCGCCACCGGCCAGCCCGGTCGAGGTTTCCTTGTAGCGCCAGTGCGAGGCAATGCCGAACTCGGCATGCTGATGCATCTCGCGGGTGCGGATCTGAATCTCGAGCGGCCGGCCATCATCGGCACTCACCACGGTGTGCAGCGATCGATAGCCGTTGGGCTTTGGGCGCGAAATGTAGTCGTCGAACTCGCGGGCTTGCGGCGGCCAGATCTGATGCACGATGCCCAGCACCGCGTAGCAGGTCTTCACATCTTCGACGATCACCCGAAACGCGCGCAGATCCTGCACCTGCGAAAAGCTCAAGCCCTTGCTGCGCATCTTGTTGTAGATGCTGTGGATGTGCTTGGGCCGCCCGCTCACATCGGCGCGAATGCCTTCGGCCAGCAGCGCCAGCCGCAATCGCTCGACCGCGTCATGCACGAAGGTCTCTCGCTCGACCCGCCGCTCCTCGAGCTGGCTGGCAATGCTGCGATACAACTCGGGCTCATGAAAGCGGAAAGCGAGGTCTTCCAGCTCCCATTTGAGCTGACCCAGCCCGAGCCGATTGGCCAGCGGCGCAAGCACTTCGAGCGTCTCGCGTGCAATGACCGGATCCGGCGCGGTGCGGGCCTGCGCATGATGGCGCAGGGTCTGCAATCGCGACGCCAGCCGCAGCAACACCACCCGGATGTCGCTCGCCATCGCCAGCGTCATGCGTCGCAGAATTTCGAGTTCGTCACCCGAACCCTGGCTTGCCGCCTTGCGGGTCAGGTCCTTGAGGCGCAGCAGCTTGCGCATCGCGTCGACCAGCGTGCGTACCTCGTCGCCAAAGCGTTGCCCGATCTCGTCCAGACCCAGCTTCTCACCCAGGCCGAACAGCAACGCGGCCACCCGCGTGGGTTCATCGACGCGAAGCGACTCGAGAATGGCCAGCGTACCCTGGGCATGCTCGAGGATCGACTCATCGCCTGCATTGCCGACAGCGTCTGCGTGCGTGCGCGCAAGTGACAGTGCCAGCGTCAGCGGATCGGATGCCTGGACCGGGTCAGCCTCAGGCCCCATGCCCTCATCAGGCCTGGCGCTATGGGGAGACTCGGTCGGGCGGCCTGCGTCGCGGGCGAGTCCGGCTGTGTTGGGGCGGGCGTGGGGCCTCATTCCTTGGCATCATAGTTCAATGATCTGGCCGCTTCGCACCCGCCGTCTGACCCTGGACGACTCCGTCCTCACCCGGCTCACCGTCAGTCAGCCCTGGCTTGAGGACCTCCATACCGAGGATCGCTCGAAGCTGTGCGTGCTGATGGCCGAATTCCTCTCGATCAAGGCGATCAACGGCGCCCATGGCCTGATCGTGACGGACGAGATGAGAATCGCCATCGCAGCGCAGGCGTGCCTGCCGGTGCTGCATCTCGGGCTGGCCCACTACGGCGATTTCAGCGAAATCGTCGTGCACGCCGGCGCCTTCGAGGTGCACCGACAGCACACAGACGACATCGGGCTGATCACCGAACTGCATGAAGTGCTTGCGGGCGAATCGATCGACGGCGGCCCGGTGGTCCTGTCCTGGGAAGATGTCGCCGAGCCCGGGTTCAGCGCGCATCCAGGCAATGTGGTCATCCATGAGTTTGCTCACAAGCTGGACCTGGCCGATGGTCTGGCCGATGGCTGCCCACCGATGTCCGCCGGATCAAGACGCCGCTGGCTGGTTTGCCTCGAAGCCGCCTATGAAGCGTTCTGCGCGAAGCTCGATGACATCGAATCATCGATCCCCACCGACATCGACCCGGAGTCCGAGCAGGCCGATGCCTGGTATGGCACCCTGCCGCTCGACCCTTATGCTGCGACCGACCCCTGCGAATTTTTTGCAGTGGCCGCCGAACGCCACTTCGTCGATCCACACGGATTTGCCAAGGCATTTCCCGAGCTACATGACTGTTTTGTGACGTTTTTCCAACAAAGCCCCTATCCTGCTGCTGACACGAACGGCTGACACAGGCGACCCTTATGCTGTTCGGACCAATGCCCGACCAGACACCTTCTCGTCACAGTTCGGGGCTTTTCGATCACACCCAACGACCGCTCAGCATGCTGATTGCCGGTCGTGCGTTAGTGCCTTAGTGATTACGCATCGGGCGGCTAGCATCAACCCGAATCGACTTCCTTCAGACATCCCCCATGATCAAGGTTTTCAACCATTACCTGTCAGTCAGGCTGCTGTTGCTGACCCTGCTTGAAGCAGCGGTTCTGTTCCAGTCGGTGATCATCGGATTCCAGGTCCGCTTCCCGGAGAACCTCTCCGCAGTCCCCCACCTCGAAGCGGGTGTCTTCACTTTCATCATGCTGATGGCGATGTCGGCGCTCGGGTTGTACCAGACCCATCGCGAACCCTTTCGCACCACGATCCATCGCGTCCTGATCGCCTACGGGCTGTCCCTGCTGCTGATCAGCGCGGTTTTCTACGTCTTTCCCGAGACCTACATTGGCCGGGGCGTGATGGCCTGGAGTTCGCTTTTTGCACTGATCAGTGTGCTGCTGTTGCGCGCGCTGTTCTTCCGGGTCACAGAAATCGGGCTGCCCAAGCGTCGGGTGATGGTGCTGGGCAATGGCTCCGAGGCCGAAGAAGTCATCCGCTTTCTGCACAACAGTGCCGGGCGCACCTCGATTGAATATGCCGGCCTGTATCCGGTCATGCCCGAGCGCGATGCGCAAGGCAACGAGCGCCTGCTCGATCACCATCAGCTGCGGCGCACGGCTGAGGAGCTGAAGGTCTCGGAGATCGTGATCGCAGTCCGCGAGCGTCGCGGCGGTGTGCTGCCCCTGCGGCAATTGCTCGATGCCAAGCTGCATGGCGTGAAAGTGATGGACCTGCAGTCGTTTTATGAGCGTGAGGAAGGCGTGCTGCGCATCGACTCCATGCGTGCGAGCTGGATGATCTTCGGCAACGGCTTTGATCAGGGCATCTCGCGCGATGTGGTCAAGCGGCTCTTTGACGTCATCGCCTCGGCCGCCTTGCTGCTGCTGGCGTTTCCGATTTTGCTCGTGGCCATGATCGCTATCGTGATCGAAAGCGGCTTTCCGATCTTCTACTCCCAGGAGCGGATCGGCCAGGGCGGTGAGCGGTTTCGCATCCTCAAGTTGCGCTCGATGCGTCAGGACGCCGAAAAAGACGGCAAGGCGCGATGGGCGGTGGCCAACGACAGCCGGGTCACCCGGGTCGGTGCCTTCCTTCGCAAGACCCGCATCGACGAGCTGCCGCAACTCTGGACCGTCCTGCGCGGTGACATGAGCTTCGTCGGCCCCCGCCCGGAGCGGCAGGTGTTCGTTGAGCAGCTCACCGAAAAAATTCCGTTCTATGACGTTCGCCATTCGGTGAAACCCGGCGTGACCGGTTGGGCACAGGTGCGCTACCCCTATGGCGCGAGCATTGAAGACGGTCTGAAAAAGCTCGAGTACGACCTGTATTACGTCAAGAACCACTCGCTCTTCCTGGACCTGATGATCATGGTTGAGACCATCCAGGTGGTGTTGCTCGGAAAGGGTGCCCGCTGAGCGGCTCGCCGCTGATCGGACTGCTGGGGTACGGCTGCGCAGCCCTCGCCTGGGGGGTGCTGGCCGTATTGCTGCTCGTGCGGGGCAGCGATCGCGGCCTGGGCCGGATGCTCATGCTGGCCGTTGGCGTTCAGGCCGTGTGGGCTGCGCTGATTGCCCTGTCGCTCACGAAATTTGCGCTGCCGGCCTCATGGGTTCACGGGCTGGATGCCTTGCGCCCGTTCGTCTGGACCGCCCTGCTGATCTGGATGCTCAAGGCGCGCGCAGAGCCCACGCCCTTGCGATTGGGCATAGCACTGGCCGCAAGCATTGCATTGGCCCAATTCCTGGCGCCCGTCCTCGATCTGGGAGCGCAGATCTATTTCGGATTCGCCCTGGTCGCCGCCGTACTGGTGCTGCTGTGCGTCGAACAGGTCTATCGGAATACCCTGGACAGCGCGCGCTGGGCGATCAAATTTCTGTGCCTGGCGATCTTCGGCATCTTCGTGCTCGAGGTGATCCTTCTCACCGATGCCCTGCTCTTCGGACGGATCGAGTATTCATGGTGGTCGGCCAGAGGCTTTGCCAATGCGCTAATTGCACCCCTGATCGGCGTCAGCGCAGCGCGGATGCCCGACTGGCGACTCGACCTGAGGGTTTCTCGAAAAGTTGTTTTTCATTCGGCGACCCTGCTGGTCTCGGGCATCTTCCTGCTCGCGGTGTCGGTCATCGGCTACGGCCTGAGCCTGGTCGGCGGCGAATGGGGTGGCGTCGCACAAC
>CAIXXI010000318.1 GCA_903923345.1 uncultured Burkholderiales bacterium
GGCGTGAAGATCAGTTGCATCGCAAGCTCCATTTTGCCACCGGGCACCACGACGGTATTGGCGCGCGACATCCAGGAGTCGTTGATCATGTTGAGCAGGTAGGGAAAGTCGATCCCTTTCGGGTTGGCAAAGCGGATCACCACCATGCTTTCATCGGCCGACGGGATGTCCCTCGAGATGAAGGGATTCGAGGTGTCGACCACCGGCACCCGCTGGAAATTCACATGGGTGTGGGCAAACTGCGGAACGATGTAGTTCACGTAGTCGGGCATGCGCCGCAGGATGGTGTCGGTGACCGCCTCGGCCGAATAGCCGCGCACATGCTTGTCGCGCCACAGTTTCTGGATCCATTCCAGGTTGATCACTGGCACCACGCCAATCAGCAGGTCGGGATGCCGTGCGATGTTCACCTCGGGGGTGACCACCGCACCATGCAGGCCCTCGTAGAACAGCAGGTCGGTGTCGGCCGGCAGGTCTTCCCAGGGCGTGAAGGTGCCCGGATCCTGTTTGTAGGGCGCCGCCTCCACCGGATCGTGCAGGTACTTTCTCGCCTTGCCGGTGCCGGTCTGGGCATAGGTTCGGAACAGGCCTTCGAGTTCGGCAAACAGATTGGTTGAGGGCCCGAAATGGCTGAAGTGCTTGTCGCCCAGTTCTTCGGCCTGAGCCAGGCGCAGCCGCATCTCCTTGCGGTCGTAGCGATGAAAGCTGTCCCCTTCGATGACCGCCGCCTTCACGGATTCGCGTCGGAAGATGTTCTCGAAAGTGCGGGTCACCGAGGAGGTGCCGGCACCTGAAGATCCGGTGATGGCGATGATGGGGTGGCGTTCGGACATGGGGTGCTCGGAAGGGTTGCGTCAATCCCGGAACAGGCTGCGTTCCGCGAACAGGGGCGTGCGGGCTTCGCTCAGGGCGGGCTCGTTGTGATAGCGCTCGATGCGCTCGACTTCATGGCGTGAACCGAAGACCAGGCCGATTCTTTGATGCAGCGAGGTGGGTTGCACGCCCAGCATCGGCTGGCGACCGGTGCTGCATCGACCACCGGCCTGCTCGATCACCATCGCAATCGGATTGGCTTCATACAACAATCGAAGGCGCCCGGGTTTGCTCGAGTCCTTGGTGTCGCGCGGGTACATGAAGACCCCGCCGCGCATCATGATGCGGTGCGCCTCGGCGACCATGCTGGCAATCCAGCGCATGTTGAAGTCCTTGCCGCGCGGCCCGGTTCGACCGGCCAGACATTCCTCGACGTAGCGCGCAATCGGCGGTTCCCAGAAACGGCTGTTGGAGGAATTGATGGCGAATTCCTGGGTGTCTGTCGGCACTTTCAGGTCGGGGTGGGTGAGGACGAATTCGCCCAGATTGGGGTTCAGCGTGAAGCCCGCCACGCCATTGCCGACGGTGAGCACCAGCATGGTCGAGGGGCCGTAGATCGCGTAGCCGGCCGCGATCTGACGGGCACCGGGCTGCAGGAAATCGGCTTCGACCACATCACGGCCGCTGTCGATCACTTCCTGGGGCGCCCGCAGGATCGAGAAGATGCTGCCGACCGCGACATTGACATCGATATTCGAAGAGCCATCGAGCGGATCGAAGACCAGCAGGTATTTGCCACGCGGATAGACCGCCGGAATCTGCTTCGGGTCATCCATCTCCTCTGACGCCATGCCCGCCAGATGACCGTTCCATTCGTTCCTGCGGATGAAAATCTCGTTGCTCAGCACATCGAGGGGCTTCTGGATTTCACCTTGCACGTTGAGGCTGCCACCGGCCGCTGCACCCGGCAATGCGGAGGGCGACAGTCCGTCGCTCAGCCCGCCGAAGGCCACCAGCCGCGCAATCGCCTTGCAGGCAAGCGAGACATCGAGCAGCAGCGCATTGAGGTCGCCACTGGCACCCGGAAAGCGGCGCCGCTCCTCGATCAGGTAGCGGGTGAGTGTCCAGTTGTGCGTCAGGGGCATGTCGGGCTCGCAGCTTCAGTAAACGGATGGCTCAGGCCGCGACGGCGCAGGCCACCAGAAATTCGTCGTGACAGTGTCGCAGGTCGGCAAGGGTGACCCCGCCCAGATCCGGCAGCACGCGCAAGGCTTTCGAGAAGTCCTGGCCCGCAGTGAACCGGGTCGGGGTGACCAGCGTTGCCAGCCCGGCTGCGGTGGCGGCTTGCAGGCCGTTGAACGAATCCTCGAAGGCCAGGCACTCTGAGGCATCGAGTTGCAGGCGGGCCAGTGCCTGCTGGTAGGCCTGCGGATGAGGCTTCTTGCTGGGCGCAGTGCGGGCGTTCTCGATGACTTCGAAGCGCCCCATCCAGTCGGAGCCGATGCTGGCCGACAACAGCGCATCGATGTTGACCGGCGTGGTGGTCGTGGCAATGGCCAGACGCAGGCCGTTGTTGAGGGCCGACTCGATCAGTTCGTGAATGCCTGGCCGAAGCGCAACCTTGCCGGCGCGCACGCGCCGGTCGTAGGCGATTGTCTTGAGCTCATGGATGCGTTGCACCAGAGGGTCCTGGGTCCAGTGCGCCGGCGCCGCTTCGAGGCCGTCCTTGAGTGCCATGAAGTGGGCGATGCGTTCCTTGCCGCCGGAGATGTCGAGCAGCCGGGTGTAGAGCGGCTCGTACCAGTGCCAGTCAAGGCCCGCCTGGGCAAAGGCCTCGTTGAAGGCGGCACGGTGTGCGCCCTCGGTGTCGGCCAGGGTGCCGTCGACGTCGAAGATCAGGGCGCGAAGATTCGAAGGGCTCATGGTCGTCTCCTCAGGATTGCGTGAACACGCGGCTGGCCAGGATGTCGGCGGGCTCGATGGTGGTGAGATCCAGGGCGCTGAGCTCCCGGTTTCGATCGGCAAAAAGGCGGCTGGCCTGGCGCAGGCGGATCCGATCGAGCGCATTGCGCACACTGCGCGCATTGGCGAAATGGGGCTGGGTGACCCGACGCTCGAGATAGGCGTCGAAGGCTTCGCGTGCACCTTCGCCGAAGCGGTAATGGGTGGTGTCGAGCATGCGCTGTGCAATCTCGAGCAACTCACCGGCGCTGTAGTCGGGGAATGCCAGGTGATGGGCGATGCGCGAGCTCATGCCCGGGTTGGACTCGAAGAAGGTGTCCATCCGGTCCTTGTAGCCAGCCAGGATCACCACCAGATCGTCGCGCTGGTTCTCCATCACCTGCAGCAGGATCTCGATGGCCTCCTGGCCGTAGTCGCGCTCGTTCTCCGGCCGATACAGGTAATAGGCCTCGTCGATGAACAGCACACCGCCCATCGCCTTCTTGAGCACTTCGCGTGTTTTGGGCGCGGTGTGACCGATGTACTGGCCCACCAGGTCATCGCGCGTGACGCTCACGACATGGCCTTTGCGCACATATCCCAGGCTGTGCAGGATCTGCGCCATGCGCATCGCGACCGTGGTCTTGCCGGTGCCGGGATTGCCGGTGAAGCACATGTGCAGCGAGGGGGCCTGTGCGGCCAGTCCGTGCAGGGCGCGCAAGCGGTCGATGACCAGCAACGCTGCGATGTCGCGAATGCGCGCCTTCACCGGGGCCAGGCCGATCAGATCGGCATCGAGTGCATCCATGACCGACTCGACCTGACTGTCCTGCAGCACCTGCGCGACGGTGCGCGGGGCGCTGTCCGGGGCGGGGGCGCTGCTGGCCTGCGGCATGGCCGGCGCATCCGATGCAGTGCCCGCAGGGCCCGGGCCCTGAGGGGGGCGCGGGCTTGCGGCGGAGGCGGCAGGCGCCGATGCGGGGATCGGGGCGCCCGGGATGGAATAGAGCGGCGTGGCCATGGCGGAGTCTGCTCAGGTTGGAGTGTCGTCGGGCTGGGATCAGCCGCCGTATCGCTTGCCTTCGGGGCGGTCGGCGCCGTAGCCCTGAATCGTGTAGCGCATCGTCCGACCATTGACCTCCTGGCGCTGCAGCCGAAAGCCCGGTTCGTCGGCGGGTCGATTCACGATGAAGCTCATCGCGATGCTCTCGATGCCGCGGGTCGAATCGAAGGCCATCAGCCGGATGTAGTGGTTCGGGAAACTCTTGCGGCAGGCATTCAGTTCCATCAGCACGCCGGCAGCGTCGCTCAGGTCGAACATCGGCATGCCGAACATCTCCCAGTAGGTGTTGCGTGGGTGCGGGTCGTCGGTGTACTCGATGCTCCAGGCATAGCCGTGTTTCAGGCCGTACTCGATCTGCAGGGTGATTTCTGCATCGCTCAGGTCGGGCAGGAAGCTGAACTGGCCTTGAGTGATGCGGCCGGTGGGGTTGCTCATCATGATTCGGATCTCCTTGGGCGAATTCAGTTCGATGCGGTCGGTGAGACCGCGTAGTCGCTGGTGTCGGTCGAGGTGTAGTTGAAGCTGATGTCGCCCCAGGTGTCGAGTGCTTGCTGCAGCGGGGTGCAGAAGCGGGCCGCAGTGCGCAGGATCTCCGGCCCTTCGACGAGGATGTCGCGGCCCTCGTTGCGCGCCTTGACCATCAC
>CAIXXI010000319.1 GCA_903923345.1 uncultured Burkholderiales bacterium
ACCGTCCTGGCTGAACTCATCCCAGCTCTTGCTTCGATAAGCGCTGGTGTCGATGCCGGCGTTTTGCAGCGCCTCGATGGCAAACGGGTTGATGCGACCGCTCGGAGCACTGCCCGCGCTGTGGGCCCGGACGTCACGGCCAAGCCGCTTGGCCCAGTGATTGAGCATGCCTTCGGAGAGCACGCTGCGCGCCGAGTTGTGTGTGCACAGGATAAGGACGTGGAAAGTCATGGCTATGGGCTCTCAGATGAATCAGGAATCGGCGACTTGCAGGCGGAGGTCCAAGCGCTTCGCCCGCTTTTGGGCATCAGCAGGTGATGCAGTCGGGGGCGGAGACCACCTCGCAGGCCGCACCCTGACAACAGTGCGCAGTGAGGTAGGCCAGTAAGTCATTCATCTGTTCGATGGATGGCCGGTAAATCAGGTTGCGGCCATCGCGCTCCTGGGTGACGAGGCCGGCGTGCATCAGTTCTTTCAGATGGAAAGACAGCGTCGAGCCGGGTACATCGAGCGTGGCAGACAGTTCACCGGGGGTCGCACCCCGAGGACCTGTGCCAATCAGGGCGCGAAAGATGCGCAGGCGCATGCCCTGTGCGAGGGCAGCGAGGGACATTACAGCGGCTTTTTCTTCCATCTTTCTATTTTGATAGAAATGTCGAATTTTATCAACCGAGCGCAGCCTCCGGCACATTCACTGAGCGAGCTGATGCGCTGCGACACGGCTCACCCTTCGGACCAGTCGAGGCGAGATAGCATCGGCAACCTGGCCGACGTGTAAACCCCGCACAATTGACGCTTCATCGATCAACGCAAGGACTGCCAATGAGAAACCAGCTGATTTTCAGCGCCCTTTTGAGCCTGCCCATGTCAGCCATGTCTGCCGACACCGCCCCCGCTGCCCCCACCGCGCCAAGCTGGCTCACTCAGGCCAGGCAAGCGATCGATTCAAATCAGTTTGATCGAGCCATCACTGTGCTTTCGCAAGCCCAGGACAAGCAGTCAGCCGACTGGCACAACCTGATGGGATTCAGCCTTCGAAAGAAGTCGCCACCCAACCTGCCCGAAGCCGAAAAGCATTACCAGGCCGCTTTGGCCAAAGACGCTAACCACCGTGGGGCGCTTGAGTACTACGGAGAACTGCTGCTTCTGAAAAATGACCTTGCCGGCGCAGAAACCCTGCTGAACCGCTTGGGTCAAGCGTGCACGTTTGGATGCGAGGAGTACAGCGACCTGAAGAAAAGTGTTCTTCAGTTCAAGTCCCGAAAATGATGTGAGGATCCAAGCGTTCACGGCGCATCCGCATCAATTGACGACGGCAGCCCATAAAAGACATCACGGAGTGCGCGCAACGCGCCGCATCAGGGCGTGAGCCACTGCCAAGTGTCAGCGCGCAGGCGCGCCCGGCGATGTCCGCCGCGCCCCAGTTCCAGCCAATCCATCTCAAGGACAGTCGCGCTCAACAGGGCGAAATGATTGACGTCCTGAGTCTGCGAAGCGTTCATGTGTTCATCCAGGCAGGGACTGCCCGGCGCCATAGCCCCCAGGTAATCGCCGGCCGAAGCCGACTGCCGAATCTGCTGCCACAGCGCTTGAACCTCAGGGCCTTCGGTATCGATGGAGACCGCGACCCGCACCCTGAGCTGCCAGCTCAGCCGGGCGCTCCAGAAAACAAACAGGGCATTGGATTCATTGACCAGTTCGCCGACTTTGGGGCTGCGTGCGTCTGTGTAGATGCGCAGGCTCTGGCGCGGGGCATCCACGGCGCGAAGAACCACCGTGCGGGCGTTGGCAGCACCGTCAGCCCCCACCGTGGCG
>CAIXXI010000320.1 GCA_903923345.1 uncultured Burkholderiales bacterium
CGTGGCGCTGGCACATGCAAGGCAATGGCCAACGCATGTGCTGTGATCTTCATCGGAATCAGAAACTCCTCGCGAAGCACTTCACCCGGGTGGATCGCGCGCATTCCGTTCATTGTTTTCACGCAAATTCTCCTCTCAGTGATAGTCGACGATTTCAACATCGAACGCGTTTCCTGCCTCAAATTGAAAGCAGATTCGCCATTGATCATTGATGCGGATGCTGTATTGACCGGCGCGATCGCCTCTTAACGACTCCAGCCGATTATTGGGCGGCACTCGAAGATCATTCAACCGAGTCGCACGGTTGAGCATCTGCAATTTGCGTTCAGCGACGACGCGAATGTTGACCCATCGAGAAACACCCTTGCCCGAAAACAGAGACGCCGTTGATCTGCAGCTGAAGGACTTGATCACTTCGTAATAGTATATCGTTCTGCGTTAAACATCAAACGTCAGTTATCTGCCCGCCCTATTCATCATCGTTCGGCCGATCCCTCACAGCACGAAGTCCGTCGCCAACAAGGTCGTGGTGTAGTTCCCCAGCAATGCGATGGTGAAGACGGGTGCGAGGTTGGCATCGACGTTGCCAGTGATGACCGTGGTGCCGGTTGTGGCGGTGTTGGCGTCGATGGCCGAGACATCAATGCGGTCGGCTGCGAATCAGTTGATCAGGCCGCTAGCGCCGCCTTGAATGGCCGGATCGTTTTCAACTCCTCAACGAGCTGATCGCGGGCGAGTGCCATTTCGTAGTCGGCCTGCAGCCCCATCCAGAATTCCGGACTCATATTGAAAAAACGGGCGAGCCGCATGGCCGTATCGGCTGAAACTGCACGACGCTCGCGAACAATGTCATTGATGCGTGGCGCTGGCACATGCAAGGCAATGGCCAACGCATGTGCTGTGATCTTCATCGGAATCAGAAACTCCTCGCGAAGCACTTCACCCGGGTGGATCGCGCGCATTCCGTTCGGCGAACCTCTGTAGACGCCGCCCCTCGGCACGAGCCTCGGCCAGCAACTGGTGCCAGTCGTCGGGCGGTTGGCCGCTTTCCAGCATCTTGCGAAACACGCGGTAGGCATCATCGCTGCTCTGGTAGGCGCGCTTGGTGTCCTCGTCGTTGACCCATGCGAACACAATCACTTTGCTCGGTGCGTGGTAGCGAAAGAACAGCCGGTACTGCTGGAAGAACTTTGCTCGGAACCAGTGCTTGTGGTCGTCGCCGAGGGTGCCGCCTTGGCGGTACTCGGGCCGTGTCGGATCCTGCGGAATCACGTCGAACGCCAGCTTCGTCATCGCCGCCAGTCGCTTGCTGGCGTTCTTCTTCACGTACCCGATCGGATCACTCTGCTTGAAGTGCTCGACCTGCTGCGCCAGTGCTTCAATTTGCGCGAGGAACAGCGGATGAGCGAAGACCGTCCATCCGTGAACAACCAATGGCACGGGCTTCGCGCCGCTCATTCATCATCTGCCGACAAGGTGGCATCGAGATCGACTTCGACGTCGGCGACCAGCGACTGCAGCCGTTGAGCAAGGCCTGCGTCAACCGCCTGCAGGCGCTCGGGGTGGCTGGCGATGTCGCGTGCCAGGAACCCCAGGAACTGTCCGAGCAGGGGGTCGTCGCCCTCGGAGGCTTCAGCGCGGGTCAGCACCACCTCACCGCTGGGCCGAATGGTGTAATGGATCTTGTCGCGTTTGCCGAGCCGAAGGGCACGGCGCACAGTCTCCGGAACCGTGGTCTGGTAACGGTCCGTCAGCGTGGATTCGACTTCGAGGGTGGCAGGCATGGTGTTCTCCGCTCAAACGGTAGGATGCCCACCAAAGTAATGCGTACGCATTACCATGTCAATGCATTTGCATTGCTTGAGATTGCTGCGCGGCAGCCTGACATTTCGGAGGGCGACTGGCAGCCAAGGCCTACTCCGGGGCCCTCTCAGCCTTCCTCGGCCACCGTCATCTCCACCCTTTGATCCGACTGCAGACACGCTCGCAGTTTGCGACCCTCCCGACCCAATCTAGACAGGCCTGTTGAAGCAGGCCTGCCTTCAGATCACAGCACGAAGTC
>CAIXXI010000321.1 GCA_903923345.1 uncultured Burkholderiales bacterium
ATGCAAACCTCGTTCATGCACCCGCCGTTCGGATTTGCGCTCTTTTACCTTCGAGGCATTGCGCCCAAGGAGGTCAAGAGCAGCGACATCTACCTGGGTGCCATTCCCTGGGTGGTGATGCAGCTGTTGCTGGTTGCGATCCTGATCTTCTGGCCGGGGATGGTCACGAACTTCCTCGACAAGCCGGTGAAAATCAACACTGAAAATATCCAGATGGATATCAAGAGCGAGGAGCCCGCCGGCTCATCGTCTGAGAAGTCCGAGCCGAACAACGATCCGTTCTCAATCAAGAAGGACTGAAAGACAAACGGGCCAAGGTTTCCCTTGGCCCGTTTCCTGATCAGCTGCGATCAGGTTGATGCTTCAAACACTTACAGACCGATCACACCGCCGTCTGCACGGGTGATGGCCAGAGTCGCTGAACGCGGCCGCCCGAGCGGGCCGTATTTCTGCGAACCGCTTGCAATACCCGGCCACTGGCTCTCGTATGTGAAGGTGCTGGCAGTGCCCAGCGCGGTCGTATTCTCGCCGGGGTGCTGGATGTTCACGAAAATCGTCTTGCCATCGGCGGTTTCGGTCAAGCCGGTCACCTCAGCACCCTTGGGTGCAGTCAGGAAGCGGCGAAGCCGAGTCTCGCCCAGCGCGGCGCCCACGAAGGTGGTCGTTGTGCCGGTTGTGGTGACGCCCGAAACAGTCAGCGAATTGCTGACGGATGTTCTGGCGCCGTCGCCCACGGTACCTGGAATGGCAGCCAGCAGCATGCAGTTCGTCTGATCGGTGAATGCGCCGTCATCGGTCTGAATCCACATGATTCCGGTCGCCTTGCTGAACCACAGCCCATCAGGCGATGAGAACGCATTGGCGGCGGTCAGTCCCGACAGGTTCACTGCGGCGACGGAGGTGTCTTCGGCGCCGAACAGGAAGATGTCCCAGACAAAGGCGGTCGACGTGGATCCCGCTGACTCTTTGAAGCGAATGATGTGGCCGTTGGGATTGCCGCTGCCGCGCCGGCCATCCGGATCGTTGTACGACCTGGGGTTGGCTCCATCGGCGGTTGCTGGCGTGCGGTTTGCTGCACTGTTGTTGGTCAGGCAGAAGTAGATCTCGCCTGTCAGGGCATTCACTGCACCCCACTCAGGACGGTCCATCTTGGTTGCGCCAACTGCATCGGCTGCCAGACGGGTGTGGATCAGGACGTCTGCCTGGTTCGAGAAGGTGAAGCCATCCTTGGAGTAACCGCTGATGGCAGGTACCGAGATATCCAGCAGCAACCAGGTGCCGGTGCCATCGGCGTTGAACTTGGCGACATACAGCTTGCCTTCGTTCAGATACTTGTCGCCAGCAGCCATGCCACCGCCGATGTCGTTCTGGCTCCACAAGGCGGTCGAGACGAACTTGTAGATGTACTCGTTGCGAGAATCGCAGCCCATGTAGAAGGCGAGTGGCGAACCGACGCTGGGCACACCGCATACAGCAGCTTCGTGCGCGAAGCGGCCCATGGCCACGCGCTTGGCCGGCACTGAATTGGGCGTCAGGGGGTCAATCTCGAAGTTATAGCCGAAGGTGTTGGGCTCATTGCGGAAATCAGCCGCCGCATTGGCACCGCTGGCAGCGACATTCCAGCGGCTGTACTGCGTGTCGGAGTTCGAGACGGTGTACCAGCCTTGTCCCGAGCCAGC
>CAIXXI010000322.1 GCA_903923345.1 uncultured Burkholderiales bacterium
CGCTCACGGGTTTTTCCTTGAAGCGATCGAGGAACATCTGCTCGGTGAATTCGATGGTGAGGATATCGCCGTTGAGCTCTGTCGGTGTTGCCGCGTTGACGACAACCCACACCGCGGGATTCGCCTTGAGTTCCTCGAGCACGTAGTTGATACGCTCGGCTTCAACTGGTGCGCCGCCAGGTGAGTCGATCGCCACGATGACGGCTTTGACGTTGGGCGCCTCAAAGGCCTTTTTAAGTGCTGCAACAACTTTCTCGGCTGAGGCTAGGGTGGTGTTGGCGATGCTGCCTTCGACGCGAATGACGCCAATCAGCGCATCGCTGGGGAGCATCTTCCAGCCCATGAACTTCGCTTGAAAGAACAGCGAATAAGCGAGCCCCATGGCGAACATGGCAGCGATCCCCGCGCGCTTGATCAAGGTCCACTTGCGATTTTGCCGACGTTCCTTGAGCAGATCGCTGAGAACCGCATTGGCCATGGCGACCTGTAGCTGCGGATCGGTTGGAACTTTGTCGCCTAAGGCGACTTCTTTTGGCTCAGGCAGTCCGAGCAAAGAGCTGATCTTGCGAAACATGATTTGAATCCCGAATGGTGTGATTTAGGTTGGATCGCAGTGGGGTAGGGCCGATGGCCTGCGTCAGGAATCGAACATGCGTTGCGCAGCTTTACTGAACCCTGCCGTGGGTGCAGGTGGTGCGGCTGGCTCGTCTATCGTCTGAATTGACTTGCCGTCACTCGGCAACGGTGCAAAGGCTTCCCGTTGTGCTGCGCTGGATGGGGTTGCAGTAGAAGTAGAAGGGGAGGGCGCCTTGTGCCGTGCCAGTGCTTCAGCTTTAGTCTGCGCAGGAGATGGTGTCTGCGCGGACTCTTGATCGAGCTTGCGAAGCATCGCTTTTGTGCCGGCTCTCAAGCACTCGAGCCAGGTCTTATTGGTGAGTCCGTAGGGAATTTGGGCAAGCAGCCGCTCGAGCTCTGAGTTTTCGGTAGCGCTCGGGTTGTAGCGGATCACGACAGTTCGCGTCGAGGGAGATGGGGCGTCGTCTTGTGAGCGAATCCATTTCGAGGCCACGTGTTATCTCGCTGCCGCCGTTGTTTCTTCCTGTTGAGCCGCCCCATTGCGAAAGCGGGAGAAAGCCATCGAATACCGGCAAAAGCCTTCAGCCACAGAGAACCGGCTGTTGGCGGAAAGTCTTGCGTGGGGCCATGTCTTTTGAAGCGCGCCGAGTACCAGAGGTGCGCCACCGCCAGCGACCAGGATTCCGTCAAGTGACCTTGCGCTCTTCCCGATCAGTTGATTTGCCTTGTCGACGATCTGGGCTGCAAGGGGATCGACTGCTCGTGTAACGTGCTCACCGACATCGATGCGCTCGCCGAAATTTCTTAATGTTCGGGTGCGTAACAGATCTGTTGCTTCGACCATTGATACGCTGAGCTGGGACTGCCGAAGGCTTCTTTGCAGGTGCTCGGCTGCGATCCTCATCCCATCGCAAGATCCGAAGGCGTTTTCGATCGTGTGCCCGTGCAGAAGCAGAGCGAAGTCCGTGGTGTATTGGCCGACCTCGATTACTGCATAGGAGTCGTCGTCTGCATTAACCGAACGGTTTTCCTGCCCGTCTGCGGTGAATACGAGTTCTTGATATGGCCCCATGGGTTGAGGCATCACTCGGATTTCCGCTCGAGGCACCAACTTGCCTAGCGCCTGGCCAAGCCCAGCCTTCTGGGAGGCATAGAGCGCCCCGGGCAATCCGACAACGATCAAGGCGGTGTCGATTCCCACCATTCCGGTTGAATGGAGCTTCTTTAAGCCGCCCAGAAACAGTGCGGCGTGCTGATCTGAGTACACCCAGTCGTCTCGAAGTCCTCCGGACAAATCGTCGCCGCCTTGCAGTAAAGCGGTTTCGCCGATGAAGAAATGCCTTCCGTCGACAAAGACTGTTTCAGCGGCTGCCCTGGCGGCTCCCCGCTCGTCATTGATCGTGAATGCCGGGCAGACGGCTGACGGGAAGAGCAATTCCTGACGCACCCCATCGCGCGCCGCAACGATTTTTACTGAGCTTCGACCCACGTCAAATCCAATTGCCGTTTGCATGGCCTCTCCTGTCAGCAGGTGCGATTCACTAAGTTCAAGTGCACAGTAACTATGTTCAAGTTCATATGAACTATGTTCTATGTTTAAGGTAACTTGTACGTAGTAAATTATAAGTGCGACCAACCGTATAATTTCGA
>CAIXXI010000323.1 GCA_903923345.1 uncultured Burkholderiales bacterium
CCGGCAAGCTCACCTTCGTGACAATGACCCTCACCCCGCTTGATGACGGGCCGAAACAATTACTTGAATACAAGAAGCGGTACGGCCTGGGCACCGACTGGATCTTTCTGACCGGCCGGCCAGACCAGATGGAGATCATCCAGGCGTCCCTGGGTTACTCGCCTCAGCGTGCAGCAGACAACATGTTCACGCACGCGAGCATGGTCCGGATTTGCGACGAACGCCTGATGCGCTTTGGCCATGTGAACGGCATGACCTCCGCCTTGAACATCGCACGCATGATCCGATACGAGCTGGCCTGAGCGCAGGCTCAGGCCGCTCAGTTGCCAGGATGTCGGCGGGACTCGCTTTTTAGACGTGTGTGTCCAATGAGCGTCGGCATTCCGTCTCGATCTGGTATGCATTGTTTCGTGCTTGTCAGCACTGCTTGACTGCTTCGACACACTGCCTGCCAGTTTGAAAACTGTTCGTGAATTCAAGGGCCCGCCGACGAACGGACTGCCTGTCCAGATTGAAAGGAATGAAATAATTGTAAGCCTGAGGTAGTCCGTATGGGTTAGAGCGACGGCGCGAACTCAGGCTCCGACATCAAACGTTCTTCTGGGTGTATCCACATGGACAGCCGCGAAACACCCCCAACCTCCAATGCGGCCGAGCAGCCCGCGCCGAGCACCCCCGCCCTTGATGCGCGCAGAAATGCCCTCAAAGCGGGCGTCGGAACCGCGTTGGTCGCAGGGGGTCAATGGGAGGCCGGTGCGCAAAGTGTTGCTCCAGTTGCACAGCGCCTCTCACGACCGCCCAGCCCTGCGACCCGGCCCTTCGTGGACCGGATGCCGATCATTCCCCAGCTCCCGAGCCGGCCGCTGACCGACCCGGCCTTCGCAAGCACCCCGCCGTCAAAGTGGCCCAATCGGGCCATCAACCCCGCAACGAAGCTGCCTTTCGAAGGACGCGGTGACCCGCACCAGTTCCGTGAACTGGCTGAGCCGACAGTCTTCTTTGCCATGCGTTATGGCGCGGTGCCGCCGGTCAAGATTCACTCCGACCTCAACCCGCAGACCAACTTCTGGGGGGCCAACCTCGGCGGGGAAAATCTGGCGACTGATCGCCCAGTGTCCCCGCTTCCGACGATCGTCACGCGCTACAGCGACCATCGGAATCCCCTGGACAACAAGGCGGTGATCGTCCGGCGCTTCAATAACCTGCCCACAGGGGCGCCCAGTGGCGGGTTCGGAAAAAATTCGATCACCGTCCACACGCACAACTTTCACGGCGGACCCGACACCGATGGCGGTCCGTGTGATCCAAGCCTCGGTGCTTCGTCCGTCGATCCCTGGACCCAAGGTCGGTTCTTCTTTCCGGGGCAGTACTACGACTACTACTACAACATGAAGCGCGCGGGCTTCATTGATCCGACCAGCTACTCAAGCAACCCGCTGATCAAGACCACGCCCAGCAATGTCATCCCCAGGCTCAACCCGGCCATGCCGCATGGCGATGTGCGCGAGACACTGGGAACGCTCTGGTACCACGAGCATCGGGAAGGTGGCACCAGCGCCAACATCTACAAAGGACTGGCAGGCTTTCACCTGATCTTCAATGAATACGACACCGGTGATGAAACCACCGGCTTTCGGCTGCCCAGCTACCCGAAGTACGACATCCCGATCCTGATCACCGATATCTGGGTCAATCCGAGCACCGGACAGACCGAGATCGACCTGAGCAATATCGACGGCCATCTGGGCGACAAGTACCTGGTCAATGGGAAGATCCAGCCCTTTTTTCCGGTCGACAAGCGGCGTTACCGCCTGCGCCTGCTGAACAAAGGACCTTCGCGTTATCAGATCCTGGTCCTGACCAATCCGGCCAATCCCACTCAGAACATTCCCTTCTGGATCATCTCATCCGACGGCAATCTGCTGACCAAGCCTGTCCAGGCGACCTCAGTGCGCCTGTCGCCAGCGCAGCGGGTTGATGTGATCGTTGACTTCGCAGCCATTGCGGCCACGTTCGGTGCACAAACACTGTGGCTCGAAAACCGGGGTATCCATACTGAACCGGAGAAGCCCACAGGCGATCTGGCGCCCATAGGCATGGTCGCCAACGCCGTGATTGAATTTCGAATCGGTGCGGCCGTCGCAGACGCCAGCGCCAACCCGGCCACGATCACCAGCTTCGCACCCATCAGCCTGCCGCCGATCCCAACGCCAGCCGTGACCCGAACCTTTGACTGGAAGACCGGTGATGGAGGCTGGTCCGTCAATGGCGACGCGGTGGACTGCCTGAAAGTGCGATTCTGGATGAAACGCGGACGGCCTGAGCGCTGGATCTACAACCTCGGCGGCGGCTGGGGGCACCCACTGCACATGCACTTCGTCGAAGGACGCATCACCCGCAGGAACGGAGTTGCGGTGCCTGCGACCAGTCCAGCTTTCGGCCGTGTGGATATCGTTGACCTGTACCCGGGCGAATCGGCCGAGTTCATCGTGACACCGACCGACTACGTGGGTGTCTACCCTCTCCACTGTCACAACTCGGTACATGAGGACTACGGCATGATGCTGCTGTTCGGCGTGGATGACGTGGGCGACACCAAAGCGCAGCCCTGATCAGGACCATCCCCGTGCAAACAACTACAACACCTGTCGATACGTCCAGACGCGAGCTGCTCACCGGCCGCGTTCCCGGCAAGAACGAGCGGGTCGCTCACTTTGACGCCGATGCCGCCGAACGGGCATCGCGTCGGGCGCAATTGCAACGCCTCGCTCCGAACGTGTCACTGATCGACCAAAACGGGCGCAGCG
>CAIXXI010000324.1 GCA_903923345.1 uncultured Burkholderiales bacterium
AAGAAGACCTGGCGATGAGTACCGCACTCGATCCCCACCGCATCGTGTCCGGCAACGATTTTGGCTGGACTGCAGACGCACTGCCCTTTGACACGATTCCAGGCCTGTTCTGGATGCGCGTCGCAGAGCATGGCGACAAACCCATGATGCGTCAGAAAGACCTCGGCATCTGGAAGGCCTACAGCTGGAATCAGGTCGGCGAGATCGTGCGCGAGATTGCGGCCGGCCTGGCGAGCCTGGGCTTCGAGCCCGGCGAAGTGGCTTCCGTCCTGGCCAACACATCACGCGAATGGGTCTGGACCGATCTGGCGGTGCTGTCTGCAGGCGGCATCTGCAATGGCATCTATCCGACCGACGCCGCACCGCAGGTGCAGTACCTGTGCGAAGACTCCGCTTCGGTCTATCTCTTTGCCGAAGGCGAAGAGCAGCTCGACAAATTCATTGAAGTGCGTGCTGCCTTGCCGAAGATTCGCAAGGTCATCGTCTTTGACATGGAGGGTCTGGGATCGCTCGATGACCCCCAGATCATCTCATTGGATCGCCTGCGCGAACTCGGCCGAGACCACCTCGCCCGCAACCCGAAATTGATCGAGACCCGAGCGACCAGCCGCAAGACGGCTGACGTGGCCATTCTCGTTTACACCTCAGGCACCACCGGAAAACCCAAGGGTGCCATGATCACCCACGCCAACCTGTGTGCGACCTTGTCCGGGCAGCGCTCCAGCCTGTTTGCCGGGCTGCCCGAAGGCGGTGAGCGGGTGGCCTTCCTGCCCTTGTGCCACATCGCCGAGCGGATGATTGGTGAGTACGTGCCGATCATGCGCAGTTCGGTGATCAACTTCGTCGAGAACCCTGAGACTGTTTTTGAGAATCTTCGCGAGGTTCAGCCGCACGTCTTTTTTGCGGTCCCGAGGGTCTGGGAAAAAATCTATTCTCAGGTTCGCATCGCGCTGAGCGAAGCCGGCAAGCTCCAACAAGCAGCCTATGGCTGGGCCTTGTCGGTGGGCACGAAAGTCGCGCAAGTCCAGGGTGCGGGTCAGACCCCGGGCGTCTGGCTCTCAATCCAGAACACCATTGCGCGAACCGCGATCCTGAACAATGTTCGCCGGATGATTGGTCTGGATCGGGTTCAACTCGCACTCACCGGCGCGGCACCGATCTCACCGGACCTGATCCGCTGGTATCAGTCTCTGGGTATTCCACTGCGTGAAGGTTGGGGCATGACTGAAACCTGCGCAGCCGGCTCGATCATGCCGCGTGGCGTGTCCCGCCCTGGCAGCGTCGGTATCCCGGGGCCGGGTACCGAAATGCGCATTGCACCGGTCACTCACGAGATCTTGCTGCGTGGACCGACTGTCATTCTGGGTTACCTGAATCAGCCTGAGCGCACAGCAGAAACCATCGATGCCGAGGGATGGCTGCATACCGGCGATGTCGGGCGGGTTGACGATGACGGTTATTTCTATATCACCGACCGGATGAAGGACATCATCATCACGGCCGGCGGCAAGAACGTCACGCCCAGCGAATGGGAAAACGAGCTCAAGTTCTCCCCGTATGTCACGGATGCAGTGGTGATTGGCGACAAGCGCCCCTATCTCACCGCCCTGGTGATGATCGATCAGGAAAACGTCGAGAAATTCGCCCAGGACCGCGACGTTCCTTTCACCAACTATGCAAGCCTGACGCGGGCACGAGAAGTGCAGGAACTGATTGCCAGCGAGATCGAAGCGGCCAACCGCAAGTTCGCTCGTGTCGAACAGGTCAAGAAGTTCAAGCTGCTCGAGACTCAACTGACCGCTGAGGATGAAGAACTGACCCCAACCATGAAGCTCAAGCGCAGCTTCGTGCAACAGAAATATGCCGAAATGATTGACGGCATGTACCGCGACTGACCCTGCCCTGACCCAGCAACCACAGGAGACAAGCATGAACCTGATTCGCAATACCGCCCTCGCACTGGGCGTGCTGGCCGCCACGGCCTCCCTGGCCCAGGCCCAGGCGCCGGGCATCAGCAAGAACGAGATCCTGATCGGCACCATCCTTGACATCTCTGGCCCGATCGCCGCATTCGGAAAGCAGTCACGCAACGGCATGCAGTTGCGAGTCGAAGAAATCAACGAACAAGGCGGCATCAATGGCCGCAAGCTCAAGCTGCTGGTTGAAGACGACGCCTATGACCCGCGCAAGGCGGTGTTGGTGACCCAGAAGCTGGTGAACCAGGACAAGGTCTTTGCCGTGGTCGGCCATACCGGCACGGCTCACAACAATGCCTCGATGCCCATCCAGTTTGAAAAAGGCGTCATCAATTTCCTGCCGATCACCGCGGCACGCGAGATGTACGAGCCTTTTCACAAGCTGAAGTTCTCCTTTGCAGCGACCTACTACGACCAGATGCGAGGTGGTCTGCCTGAGCTCTTCAAGCGCAAGCAATACGCCAAGCCGTGCGTGATTTATCAGGACGATGAATTCGGACTCGAGGTTCTGCGTGGAGCCGAGTGGGCGATGAAATCGATGGGCAAGGAGTTCGCCGAGAAAACGTCCTACAAACGCGGCGCAACCGACTTCTCTTCGCAGGTTGCACGGATGAAATCGTCCGGCTGTGATCTGGTGGTGATGGGCACGATCATCCGGGAGACCATCGGCACGATCGGCGAAGCTCGCAAGACCGGCTTTTCGCCCGACTTTTTCGGCTCGAGCGCTTCGTACACCGACCTGATCCACAAGCTTGGGGGTAAGGCGATGGACGGGCTGTATGCCATGCACACAGCCGAGCAACCCTATCCCGATTCAACTGACGACAAAATCCGGTTCTGGTCGACCAAGTACCGCACCAAGTTCAGCGAAGAGCCGACGGTGTTCTCAGCCTACGGGTACATGATCATCGACACCTTCGCAGCAGGCGCGCGGGCCGCGGGGCAAAACCTGACCACCGAAAGCTTCCTCAAGGCCATGGAAAGCACGAAGTTCCCGGCCGACATGTTCGGCAGCCCGCCGTTCACCTTCAAGCCTGACTACCGCCTGGGCAATGACCAGAGCCGGATGTCACAGATCCAGAATGGCCGCTGGGTCAAGGTCACCGACTACCTGCCGGTTCCGAAAGGCAACTGATATTGAGCCCACCCCGGTGGGCCATCCAGGAAACTGACAAGACGGCCGCCCATTGAGGCGGCCGTTTTACAAGGAGACCTCACGTTGAATCGCCGCATCGGCATCGCTGCTATCGCATTGCTCCTGGGGGCGTGTGCCAACACAGCTCCAAATCACACGCCCACCAGCTTGGGCAAGGCTTCACCAGAAGATGTCGGGCTGTCGACGGCACGCCTTTCACGCCTGACCCAGCGGATGGAACAGGGCGTCAGGAACGGGGAGATCCCGGGCGGCGTGGTTCTGATCGGGCGTCATGGAAAGATCGCCTACCAGGAGACATTCGGGCTCAGAGACCCTCAGAGCCAAGCCCCGATGCGGGCGGATGCGATCTTCCGAATTGCATCGATGTCCAAGCCCATCACGTCTCTGGCGATCCTGATGCTGGCCGAAGAGGGCAGACTCTCA
>CAIXXI010000325.1 GCA_903923345.1 uncultured Burkholderiales bacterium
GACCTGCCGGCCTGGTACTGGACCGGCGACACCGAGATGGCCTGTCTGCGCGATGCCCTGACGCAAACGCTCACGCATGGCTACGCCAATCACATCCAGCGGCTCATGGTCACCGGGCTGTATGCCTTGATGCTGGGCGTGCGGCCGCAACAGGTGCATGCCTGGTATCTGGCCGTGTATGTCGACGCAGTGGAATGGGTGGAATTGCCCAACACCCTCGGCATGAGCCAGTTTGCCGACGGCGGCCTCATGGCCAGCAAACCGTATGTGGCCACCGGCAAGTACATTCAGCGCATGAGCCCGTACTGCAAGGGCTGCCGGTTTGACCCGGCACAGCGCACGGGCGAAACAGCCTGTCCGTTCACCACCCTGTACTGGGATTTTCTGATCCGCCATGAGGCAAGCCTCGCAGCCAACCCGCGAATGGCACTGCAGGTGAAGAACGTGACCCGCCTGACCGATCCCGACAAGCAGGCGGTGCAACAGCGCGCCACGGCCATTCGACTGGCTGATCGGGGTCCTGCCGGCGCTGAACAGGGTCGCTCTGCGCACGCACGGGTGAACCGGTGAATCGGCGTCGACTGTTGCGTCCAGTGTCCTCTTCACGGGATCCGATCACCGCAGGGAATGCACACCCATGAGCAGTGCTGCCGACACGCGTTCGACCACCTCAAAGCGAGTCTTCATACTGGGCGCGACCGGCACGATCGGGCAAGCAACCGTCAACGCATTACTGCGCCGAGGTCACGACGTGGTGTGCTTTGTTCGGCCGCGTTCCGGAGTGCGCGGTGCGCTGTCGAAGCGTGATCTCGTCGAGCTGTTTCCTGGTGCGACGATCCGCTCGGGCGATGTGCGTGATCCGGTTTCGCTGGCGAATGATGGCTTCATGGGCGAGCGATTCGATGTATTGGTCTCGTGTCTTGCCTCGCGCACCGGCGCGCCCGCGGATGCCTGGGCCATCGACTATCAGGCCAATCTTGATGCGCTCCAGATCGCTCGACAGTCAGGCGTGCGGCAGGCCGTGCTGTTGTCTGCGATCTGCGTGCAAAAACCCCTTCTTGGGTTTCAACATGCCAAGCTGGCCGCGGAAAAGGCCTACCGCGAATCCGGGCTGATCTGGTCGATCGTCAGACCAACAGCGTTCTTCAAATCGCTTTCAGGGCAGATTGAACGTGTCAGACAGGGCAAGCCCTACCTGGTCTTCGGTGATGGACAGCTCACTGCGTGCAAGCCCATCAGTGATCAGGACCTGGGGGCATACCTCGCGGATTGCCTTGATGACGTGAGCCTTCATGATCGGGTTCTGCCGATTGGCGGGCCTGGGCCAGCCATCACACCCCGCGCGCAGGCTGAGCATTTGTTCGACTGCCTGGGTCGCCCGGTGAAAGTGCGTCAGGTTCCGGTGGGCCTGCTGGATCTGATCGTCAAAGGACTGAGCCTCGCAGGCCGAGTGTCACCGGCGGCTGCTCGCAAGGCTGAACTGGCCCGGATCGGTCGCTATTACGCGACCGAGTCGATGCTGGTGATCAATCCCGATACCGGGCGTTATGACCCTGACAGCACACCCTCCAGCGGCTCGCAGACCTACCTCGACTATCAAGCCCGACTTGCGAAGGGTGAACAGGCTCCGGACCTCGGCGACCATTCCGTGTTCTGAGTCAGTGCGGCCGACTTCACTCGCGGCATGCCGTATTGGATGAAAATCGCTCAGTCGATCATCAGCCAGAGGGGAGGGCGACAACATGAATCAATCAGACATCACACTCGATCAGATGACCCGCCACGAGGTTTCCACGCTGGAGCAGTGGGCCTGCTCCGAGGGTTGGAATCCGGGGCGTGCCGACATCGGAATCGCCTGGCAGTGTGATCCGCAGGCCTTCATCGCCATGCGACGCGAGGGCGAACTCATTGCCGGCGGGACGGTCATGTCTTACGGCGGGCAATTCGGATTCATGGGTCTGTTCATCGTCCGCGCTGATCTGCGTGGCGAAGGGCTGGGCGCCCGCCTGTGGCATCACCGTCGAGATCGGCTGCTGGCTCGCCTGCGGCCCGGCGCGACCATCGGCATGGACGGTGTCTTCAACATGGTGCCCTTCTACACCCGTGGCGGGTTTCAACTCGCCTGGCGAGATTTGCGATTCGAAGGCGTGGCCCAGGGTCAGCCTGATGCAGGTGTGGTCGATCTTGCATCGTTGAGCGCATCTGAAATCGAGCGATTCGATCGTCGCTTTTTCCCTGCCGCCCGCCCGCACCTGTTGCAGGCCTGGATCACGCAGCCCGGCTCGCATGCACTCGGTATCGTTGAGTCAGGCCAACTCGTTGCTTACGGTGTGGTCCGGCCGGCTCAGTCCGGTTTCAAGATTGGCCCCGCCTTTGCGCTGCGTTCCGACCTGGCCGAACGGCTGATTGGGTCATTGATGGCGCGCATCGAGGGTCAGCCCGTTCAACTCGATGTGCCGGAGCCTAATGAAGCCGGACTGGCGCTGGCTGCCCGCTTTGGTTTGAAGGAGAGCTTCGGATGCGCCCGGATGTACCACGGTCCGGTCCCCGAGTTGGAGGTCAGTGGACTCTTTGGCGTGACCTCGTTCGAGTTCGGCTGAGGGGACCGCTTCGCCTGCCTTGGTGTTTGTTCACGGTCTGGGTAAGATTCCGTCACAAATCTGACTTATAACGAGGGCCAAGGCCCATCAGGAGCATCCAATGGAACGTGGAACCGCGACGCGAGGTCAAGTCGCAGCAGTCATGGCAGGCGCTGAAGCCATCGAAATCAAGGCGACTATTCCTGAGCATCAAGTTGAACTGGCAGTGAGTCGATTCGCACGCTCACGTGCTGACGAAGAAGAGCGAATCATCTATTTTTTCGACACGCCCAAGCTGGACCTGCTTGCAGCCGGAATCATTGCAAGGGCTCGGCGCAGGCCCGGCGGTGAGCACGACAGCACCGTGAAATTCAGGCCAGTCAACCCTGAGACCATTGGCGACGAATGGCGAAAGTATCGCGGTTTCAAGGTTGAAGCCGATGCGAGTGAAAAGGCGGTTGTGAAGTCGGCTTCGCTTTCGATGCCAGTGGCCAAGGGCTTGATCAAGGAGGTGGTTGCGGGAGAGTCGCCGATTGCCTCGCTCTTTACGCCTGAGCAACGCAAATTTCTGCTCGCCATGGCGACCCGCGAAATCGACTACTCAAGTGTGAGTGTCCTGGGGCCTCTTGCTACGCGTCGCTGGCGATTCACTGACCCGGGCTGTCCGTGGCCGATCACCGGCGAGCTCTGGACGCGTGAAGATGGCGAGCGCCTGCTCGAGGTTTCGATCAAGGCACCGATCGCTCAGGCCGCTGCAGCGGTCGCCGGATTCATGGCATTTCTGGCCGAAGTGGGCGCAGAGCGCGATACCAAGGAGCAGACCAAGACGCGGTGGGCGCTCGATTACTACGTGGCAAAACTCGCGCCGCCTGCGGTTAAGCGACCGGCCTCCAGACGCAAGGCAGCGACCTGACAGGGCGCTGGCCTGGGTTCACTGATCAGCTGGCTTGAAAAACGGCATCATCCGGCCTTCTTCAGCAGGCTGAAACTGCACCTGGACTGGCATGCCGATGGCAACAGAGTCAGGTGCTGCGTCAACGATGCGCGTCATGAGCGTCGGCCCTTCTGCGAGGGTGACATAGGCCAGTGTGTAAGGCGGTTGGGCGCGTCGGGCTGTGCTGAATGCATACACGGTGCCGCGACCACTTGCAGCGATCCAGCGCAGCTTGATGCTGCTGCACAGCGGGCACACGGCTCGCGGATACCAATGCGCCCGGCCGCAATCGTCACAGCTTTTGAGCAGTAACTCCCCGCGTTCGGCAGCCGCCCAGAATTCACGGGTCTCGGGAAACGCAGCGGCGAAGGGGTCTTGTTCGAAGGCGGGTGCTTGAGTCGGTTCAGTCATCGATTACTCCCTCTCGAGGATGACGGTGGCATGGGCGTGTCCTGAGCCAAGCACAAGGCCCGGTCCGGCCGCCAGCGCAAGTCGGCAATCCTTCACCTGCACCGCGGGATGCGCTTCGCCGCGCAACTGCCGCACGGCTTCGATGGCCTTGGTGATGCCGCCTCGATTCATCGGATGGTTGTTGCACAGACCACCCCCATCGGTGTTCCACGGCAACTTGCCCACACCCGAGATCAGATTGCCATCGGCCACGAAGCGTCCGCCTTCGCCTTTGGCGCAAAAGCCCAGGTCTTCGAGTTGTGCAATCACCATGATCGTGAAGTTGTCGTAGACCGATGCATAGTCGATGTCGGCGGGTGTGATGCCGGCCTCGGCAAACGCAGCAGCACCGGAGCGTTGAGCGCCGGTGCGGGTCAGATCGAGGTAGCCGCCGCCCGTGGTCTGGAGAGTCTGGCCTGAGCCGATCAGCTTCACGACCGGGCGCTTCAGACTTCGGGCAATTTCCGGACGGGTCAGGACGAGTGCGCCACCGCCATCCGTGATGACGCAGCAATCCAGCCGGCGAAGCGGCTCGGAAATGACCGGCGAATTCATCACGTCTTCGACAGTGACCGGTGTACGCAGCAAGGCATTCGGGTTGTGCTGGGCATGCTGGGAGGCCGCCACTTTCACCCAGGCCAATTGCTCGAGCGTGGTGCCGTACTCATGCATGTGCCGCTGCATCATCATTGCGTAGATGCCGCCGATGGTCCATTGGTAGCTCGATTCCCAGGCGGCTTCAGGGCGCTCGAACGGAGGCGCCCGAAACGCCGTGCCGGTGGCCTGTCCGCTCGATCGCGGCTTGCCCGCCAACGTGATCAGTGCAACCGAGCAATGCCCGGCTGCAATCGCAGCCGCCGCATGTTCAATATGGGCCAGATAGGAACAGCCACCCGATTCGGTGCCGTCGTACCAGCTCAACTTCAGATTGAGGTAATCGGCCATGTACAGCGGGCTGCCCCCGGGTGCATCGCCTGCGCAAAAATAGCCGTCCACATCCGACAGGCTCAGCCCGGCGTCGTTGAGCGCCCCGATCGCAGATTCGGCATGAAGCTGTGCAACGGATTTGTCTGGTGCGAGGCGGGTGGGATGTTCGTAGGCGCCTGCGATGCAGGCACGGGCCTTGAGGCTCATGTTCGGGTCTCTTCTGACAAAGGGTGATGGGCTTAGGGGTGTCGGTCAGCGGGAAAAGCGGTTGAGCACATTGCGCAAAATGCGCGAGATGTCGTTATCAAATCCATTGACCGGCAGCGATCCGCAAAAGGTGATCGAGCCGACCGAAAACACTTCGCCACCGCCCGGGCAATCGAACCAGGTCATGTCGGCCCGGATGAGCTCCTTGTGTGATTGCCCTGGAATGGTCGTGATGTGGGTGAGTTGCTCCTCGGGAACCAGCATCCAGGGTGCCTCGGGCGGATGGTCTTCGGAACTGGCGATCACCACCGCATTGGCCGGAGAACCCAGCCGCTGATCGACCCGGTCGAGTTCGAAGCCCGCCGCACCATGTCCTGAAAATCCCTCGCCACCCACCGTTTCAGCGCTCACGCCTTCAAGGATCCAGCTCACCCTTGGGTCGGTTCGAGCCGATGGCTTGATGCGGTAATGCGAGCCAACAAAGTTCCCCTGGGCGGTAAAGCCCACGCCGACCAGTGCCTGAGGCGGGCGGGCGTTGCGACGCCACAGGCCACCGTATTGACCGTCAAACTGATGGTAGTACTCGCCGGGTTCAGCCGCCCAGGCCCTGATTCCGCCTTCGGCGCGACGCACTTCGACCAGACCGTCACGCACCGGATCGA
>CAIXXI010000326.1 GCA_903923345.1 uncultured Burkholderiales bacterium
CCATCGAGAAATACTCGCCCACCCTGGTGTCCTGGAACGGCAGCGGCTTCGACCTGCAGGTGCTCAACTATCGGTCAATGATCCATGGTGTGCAGGCGGCGCGCTTCTGGGATCAGGGCGAAGACGACCGGGACTTTCGCTACAACAATTACATCGGGCGGTATCACGCCCGGCACACCGATCTGATGGACCTCATGGCGCTGTATAACGGCCGCGCCAATGCCCCTCTGGATCAACTTGCGCGACTCTGCGGCTTTCCCGGAAAGCTCGGCATGGACGGATCGCAGGTCTGGCCGGCCTGGCATGCAGGTCGGCAAAGCGAAGTCCGCGACTACTGTGAGACGGATGTGGCCAACACCTGGCTGCTGTACTGCCGCTTTCAGTTGTTGCGTGGTGTGCTCACCCGCGAGGCCTATGACGCCCAGATTGCGCTGACCCGCGAGTCGCTCCAGGCGCTGCCTGGGCACCATTGGCAGGAGTTTCTGGCGGCATGGCCGAATTGATTTCCGGGCTGCAGATCGAATCGCTCGATCTGGAGGCGCGCGGTGTTGCCCATCATGAGGGCAAGGTGGTCTTCGTTCGAGGCGCGTTGCCGGGAGAGACGGTGACTGGGCGTGTCGTTCGGCGCAAGCCCCGCTTTGATGTGGCAGAGGTCGAATCGATCGAACAGTCCAGCGTCATGCGTGTTGCGCCGCGTTGCCCGCATTTCAGCGTGTGCGGCGGATGCTCGATGCAGCACCTCGAGTCGCGGGCTCAGGTCGCGATCAAGCAGCGCGTCCTGGAGGATTCGCTGTGGCATATCGCTCGGATTCGCCCTGAGTCGATGCTGCCCCCGATTGTTGGCCCTGCCTTTGGTTATCGGTACAGGGCACGTCTGTCGGTGCGCCATGTGCCCAAGAAGGGCGGGGTGCTGGTTGGCTTTCACGAGCGCGGATCCAGTTATGTGGCCGACATGAGTGAGTGCCATGTCATGCCCAGGCACATCTCGGATCTGCTGGTGCCGCTGCGTGAACTGGTGGGCAGCCTCTCGATTCGCGATCGATTGCCTCAGATCGAGGTCGCCCAGGGCGAGTCGGTACTGGCGCTTGTGCTTCGCATCCTGATGCCCTTGAGCGACGCAGATCAAAGTCAGGTACGAGCCTTTGCTCAGCAGCATGGCCTTGAAATCTGGTTGCAGACATCCGGGCCCGACACGATCGAATTGTTCTGCTCACCCGCTGCAGACGGCTCGGCTCTCGACTACACGCTGCCGGAATTTGGCGTGAGGATGCCCTTCAAGCCGACCGACTTCACGCAGGTCAATCACCTGATCAACGCGGTACTAGTCGGTCGAGCGGTGCGCCTGCTGGACCCGCAACCCGACGAACGCATTGCTGACCTCTTCTGCGGGCTGGGCAATTTCAGTCTGCCGCTGGCCACCCGGTGTGCGCAGGTTCTGGGTATTGAAGGCAGCAAGACGCTGGTGGCTCGCGCCCAGGCCAACTCGATTGCCAATGGATTGGGCGAGAAGACCGTGTTTCGCGCAGCCAACCTGTTCGAGCTGACGCCCGCTGCCTGGGCTGCAGAAGGTCGGTTTGATCGGATCCTGATCGATCCGCCGCGTGAAGGGGCGTTTGCGCTTGCGCAGGCACTGTCTCAACCGGGCATTGCACGGCCTCGCCGCGTGGTGTACGTCTCGTGTAATGCGGCAACGCTTGCGCGCGATGCCGCCATGATGGTCAACGAAGGGGGCTGGGTACTGCGGCAGGCGGGTGTGGTCAACATGTTTCCGAACACCTCGCATGTCGAGTCGATTGCGGTCTTTGAGCCCGGACCGGTCCCGCTGAAAGCGGCCGATTGATTGGCCGGGGCGACATGCTTTGCCCGGTTGGGCGGGCCAAAAAAAACCGCCCATAAGGGCGGTTTTCACTTCGAGCCCGCGCTGCTTGCGCGGTCAGTGAAGGGTCAGTCGTCGCTGCCGCCGCCAATACCCAGCAGCGCGAGCAGGTTCGAGAACACGTTGTAAATGCTCAGGTACACGCCCAGCGTGGCCGTCACGTAGTTGGTTTCCTCACCGCGCACCACACGCTGCAGGTCCACCAGAATGAAGGCCGAGAAGATGATCACGGCCAGAGCCGACATCGCCAGCATCAGGGCGGGCATTTGCAGCCAGATGTTGGCCACGCTGGCGAGAATGAGCAGGATGACACCCATGAACAGAAACTTGCTCATGCCGGTGAAGTCGCGCTTGGAGAAGGTCGCGACCGAAGCCATGACTGCGAAGATGGCAGCGGTTCCACCGAAGGCGGTCATGATCAGTTGAGCGCCGTTTGCCGATCCGAGCACATAACCGATCATGCGCGACAGCATCAGGCCCATGAAGAACGTGAAGGCCAGCAGCAGGGCAACACCCATGCCGTTGTTCTTGTTTCGCTCGATCCCCCAGAAAAACCCGAAGGCAACAGCCATGAACACGATGAAGCCGATGAAGGGGCTGCCGGCAAAGAACGAGAAACCGGTCTTGACGCCAATCCAGGCGCCCAGGACGGTTGGGACCATCGAAAGTGCCAAGAGGGCGTAGGTGTTCCGCAGGACCCGCTGGGCGGACTCGCTGCTCACCGCAGTGGAGCGACCAAAGGTCGAGGGGTAATGAGACTGGGGCTCGTAAGCCATGAAACACTCCGATCGGAGAACGCGCGACGACCGCGCAAGCGGAATGTAAGGCAGGACCCTGGGCATTTCAACCCGTTCGCGAGCAGGGTTGTAGGCCCTCGCCCGGTCGTCCGGAGAGCCCTATGCTAAAATTCCAAGTTAACTGAGGTGTTTTGCACAAGCCAAAACACTCGAAAAATCAAGATTCTCAGCGCCTTTATTTCAAGCACTTTCCCGGAGTATTCCATGGCCGTCGAACGGACCCTTTCCATTATCAAACCCGATGCAGTCGCAAAAAATGTCATCGGCCAGATCTATTCCCGATTCGAGGGCGCCGGCCTGAAGGTCGTCGCATCCCGGATGGCGCATCTGTCACGAGGCGAGGCTGAAGCCTTTTATGCCGTTCACCGCGAGCGGCCGTTTTTCGGCGAGCTGGTGGGGTTCATGATCTCCGGACCGGTGATGATTCAGGTTCTTGAGGGCGAGTCGGCCATTCAGAAGAACCGTGATCTGATGGGTGCGACCGATCCCAAGAAGGCTGCGGCCGGAACCATCCGCGCCGACTTTGCCGACAGCATCGATGCCAACGCCGTGCACGGTTCTGATGGCCCTGACACGGCTCGCAACGAGATCGACTTCTTCTTTGCCGGGATGAACGTCTACTCCCGATGACCGATTCGGCGATCAGCGAGCGCGTTGAACTGCTCGGGCTGGAGCGATCCGGCCTGATCGCCTTGTGTCGTCAGTGGGGCGAGAAGCCGTTTCGCGGTCAGCAGTTGATGCGCTGGATACATCGTCGATTTGAAGACGATTTTGGGGCCATGTCCGACCTGGCAAAAGGCTTTCGTGAACGCCTGGTCCAGAACGCTCGGGTTCAGGTGCCCACGGTGATTTCGGATCATGCATCGACCGATGGCACACGGAAGTGGCTGATCGACGTCGGGCAAGGCAACGCCATCGAGACGGTTTTCATCCCCGAGGCGAGTCGCGGAACCCTGTGCGTTTCCACCCAGGCCGGCTGCGCGGTCAATTGCCATTTCTGCTCGACCGGCAAGCAGGGCTTTGCCCGCAATCTCACGTCGGGGGAAATCGTGGGTCAGCTCTGGCTTGCCAACCGGCTGCTGGGCCGCCGGGTTTCGGCGCTGCCTGATCAGAGCGACGAAGGTGACGCCGATGACCATGATCGTCGGGTGACGAATGTCGTGTTCATGGGCATGGGTGAGCCGCTGCTCAATTACGACGCGACCTTGTCGGCGGTGCGCATCATGCTCGACGACCATGGCTACGGTTTGTCTCGGCGTCGGGTGACCGTATCAACCTCCGGCGTGGTCCCCATGATGGATCGACTCGCCCTCGATCAGCCGGTTGCTCTGGCTGTCTCACTGCATGCAGCGAACGATGCGCTGCGTGATCGGCTGGTCCCGCTCAATCGCAAGTATCCGCTGTCGGAGCTGATGGCGGCTTGCCGTCGGTATCTGGCCCATGCGCCGCGCGATTTCATTACCTTTGAATACGTCATGCTGGATGGCGTGAACGATTCTGATCAGGATCTTGCTCAACTCATCGATCTGGTTCGCGATGTTCCGTGCAAGTTCAACCTGATTCCGTTCAATCCGTTTCCGCAGTCAGGCCTGAAGCGCTCCGGCTCGCAGCGGATCCGCGATTTTGCACAAGGATTGAACGAAGCCGGGATCGTCACGACCGTCAGGCGCACCCGGGGTGACGACATTGATGCAGCCTGCGGCCAGCTGGCCGGTGATGTCACCGACCGTACGCGTCTGGAGCAGCGCTCAGCCCGTACCGCAATCTTTCTGGAGCAGGCGTGAGCCTATTTCCTTCATCGTTTTTGGCGATCGGTGATCATCTGCCGTTCAAGTCTCGCCATGCTGCGTTGATCGTGCTTGCGTGGCTTGCGTGCGCTTGTACGACGGTGGAGGAGGCCCCGCGAGTGGTTCAGGACACGCCAGGTTCGCCCGCGGTGCGGCCAGCAAGCGGCCAGCGGGGCAGTGCACCTGCGCCGGCGCGCTTTGATCCGAAGGCGTTTCAGGGTACGACGACGCCGACCACAGTGACAGGCGCCAAATCTGAAGGAGACCCGCAGCGCAGGTCTCAGATTCGCCTTGAGCTGGCCACGGCGCTCTATCAGCAGGGCAGTTTGGGGCAAGCGCTTGAAGAGGCGCGGCAGTCGGTTGCACTGGATCCTTCCTCAGCGCAGGCCTATGGCCTGATCGGGCTGATACACCTTGATCTGGATGAGCGGGTCAAGGCTCAGGAGGCGTTCAACACTGCGTTGAAGCTGACACCCGACGATTCCGAGCTGCGCAACAATTACGGCTGGTTTCTGTGCCGTACCGGTCGTTATGCCGAGTCGATCCCGGAATTCATGGCTGCGCTGAGAAATCCTTTGTACCCCACGCCGGCACGACCTTTGCACAATGCCGGTGTCTGCTCGCTGGCCAGTGGCGATCAGGCGGGTGCCGAGGTCTATTTTCAGCGAGCATTCCAGATTGATCCCACCAACCCGGTGTCGATGTACCACCTGGGTGAAATCAATCTGAAGCGTGGCAATGTTGAGCAAGCCCGCTTCTACGCCCAGCGCTTGCTGGCCTCTTATCCTGCGAGCGCCGAGACACTCTGGTTGGCCTTGAGAGTGGATCGAAAGTCGGGCGATCGCGACGGCTTCAACAGTTTGTCGAGTCAATTGCGCAGGCAGTTCCCGGCTTCCAGGGAAGCTGACCTGTTGTCAAAGGGGGCCTTCGGTGACTGAGCGATCCACCCTGCCTGCGCATGCTTCAGTGACCGTTGCATCCGTGGGCGAGCTGATTGTTGCCCGCGAGAGCAAGGGGCTTTCATTGGCCGATGTGGCGCAGCGTTTGAAGTTGCATCCCAAGCAATTGCAGGCCATTGAGGCAGGCGACTGGGACGCGCTGCCGGGCAAGTCATTTGCTCGCGGCAGTGTCAGGGGCTACGCCAGGTTGCTCGGTGTCGATGCCGAACCGCTTCTCGCGACAATCGGCGGTTTCGAGCCAGTCGAAACACTCAAGCCTTCGCCGTCCCTGGATCGAACCATGCCGAGTTCGAGCGGATTCGGCTTCGATGGCGATCGACGCTCCAAGCGGTGGTTGTGGGCGCTGGTCGGGCTGGCCGGTGTGATCAGTCTGGCGCTCTTTTTCGGCAGCAAGGGCGACAGCCTCAATGGGTATCGCTGGTCGCTCTCGCCGCCCTCCAAACCACAAGCACCGATTAAGCCACCCGTCAGTGAAGCGCAGGTGCCATCGTCTGCGGCCGAGGTCACCAACCCGTCGCCAGTGCCACCGGCCCCGGTGATCACTGAGGCGCCATCGCCTGCCCCGACCCCGACCGATTCAGCACCGTCTGTGCAGTCTGACGTCAAGGCGCCTTTGCCTGCCGGCGCGAGTCGGGCTCAAGTGCGCCTGTCGGTCAAGCAGGACTCCTGGGTCGAGATCAAGGATGCGACCGGCAAAGTCCTGCAATTCGGCTTGGTCAAGGCAGGGCAGTCGATTGAAGTGAATGGCCAGACGCCTTACGCCTACACGATTGGCAATGCGAACCAGGCCAGCCTCGAGTTTGAAGGCCGCGCCGTCGACCTCAAGCCTGCGACCTTCGGAACCAGCAATATTGCAAAGGGGACGCTCCCATGAGCCTGGATGCCAGTTCGCTCACGCCGATGCCTGTTGGCCCGCTTACCCGGCGGATCACCCGTGAAGTGGCCGTCAGCTGGGGCAGTCGGACGATTAGGATTGGTGGTGGACACCCGGTGGTGGTTCAGTCGATGACCAACACGGACACCGCGGATCCGATCGGCACCGCAATTCAGGTGAAGGCTCTGGCTCAGGCCGGCTCGGAGATCGTGCGGGTGACGGTCAACACACCGGATGCAGCTCGCGAAGTCATCGCATTGCGCGAGCAACTCGATCGGATGGGCGTCGATGTCCCGTTGGTCGGGGATTTTCATTACAACGGTCACAAGCTGTTGACCCAGTATCCAGATTGCGCTCAGGCACTCTCCAAATACCGGATCAATCCGGGCAACGTCGGCTCCGCCAGCAAGCGTGACGGCAACTTTGCCCAGATGGTCGAGGTTGCCGCCCGGTACGAAAAGCCGGTTCGGATTGGCGTGAACTGGGGCAGTCTGGATCAATCGCTGCTGGCTCGACTCATGGATGAGAACGCGGCCCGCAAGACGCCTTGGGATGCCATGCAGGTGATGCGCGAGGCCCTGGTGACCTCGGCCATCGACAGCGCTCACCAGGCCGAAGCGGTTGGCTTGTCCCCGAATGCGATCATCCTGTCCGCCAAGGTTTCGAACGTTCAGGACGTCGTATCCGTCTATCGCGAACTCGCTCGTCGCTGCGATTACCCCCTGCATGTCGGCCTGACCGAGGCCGGGATGGGCAGCAAAGGCATTGTTGCCTCAACGGCTGCGCTGTCTGTTCTGTTGCAGGAAGGGATTGGCGACACCATACGGGTCTCGCTCACACCGGAACCCGGTGGCGATCGCACCCGTGAAGTGGTGGTCGCGCAAGAGATTCTGCAGACAATGGGCTTGCGTGCCTTCACCCCTCTGGTGATTGCCTGCCCCGGGTGCGGCCGCACCAGCAGCACGTTTTTCCAGGAGTTGGCCGAGCAGATTCAAACCTATCTGCGGGCCCAAATGCCAGTCTGGAGGGCATCCTATCCCGGCGTGGAGTCGATGCAGGTCGCCGTCATGGGATGCGTGGTCAATGGCCCCGGCGAGTCCCGGCATGCCGATATCGGGATATCGCTTCCGGGTGCCGACGAGGCGCCGGTTGCGCCGGTATTTGTCGACGGAGAGCGTTCGGTCACGCTCAAGGGCGATCGCATCGCCGAAGAGTTCAAACAGATCGTTGACGAGTACGTTCATCGCCGTTACGGGGCCTTGATCGCAGCCGACACTCCCCCCGCGCCCTGAGCCGCATTTTTCGATTCAGAACGTTTCCATGTCTGACAACCCTCAGCGCGAACCGCGCGAAACCTCCGCGCGCAGCCCTTCACGCCTGACGGGCGTCAAGGGCATGAACGATCTGTTGCCCGGCGACAGTGAGCGCTGGGAGCAACTCGACCAGACGGTTGCCGCCTGGGCGCGCAGCTATGGCTATCGCCAGATCCGCACCCCGATGGTCGAGCACACGGCCTTGTTTCGGCGGGGCATTGGTGAAGTCACCGACATCGTCGAGAAGGAAATGTATTCCTTCGAGGACGCACTGAACGGTGAGCACCTCACCTTGCGCCCGGAAAACACCGCTGGCGTTGTGCGGGCGGTAATTGAGCACAACCTGCTCTATGACGGCCCGAAGCGCCTGTGGTACGTCGGACCGATGTTTCGCCATGAGCGGCCGCAACGCGGGCGATACCGTCAGTTTCATCAGATCGGTATCGAGGCGCTGGGATTCGCAGGGCCTGATATCGACGCCGAAGTGATCGCGATGAGCCGCAGGCTGTGGGACGACCTGGGCATTGAGGATGTCACGCTCGAGCTCAACAGCATCGGTGACGCCTCCGAACGCAGCGAGCACCGAGCGGCGCTGATTGCCTATTTCGAGCGCCATCAGGACGTGCTGGATGAAGACGCGCGGCGCCGCCTCCACAGCAATCCCCTTCGAATTCTGGATACCAAAAATCCTGCGATGCAATCGCTCGTCGAGGGCGCGCCTCGACTGGCCGATTTTCTCGGTGACGAATCGAGATCGCATTTCGACGGCGTGCAGTCATTGCTCAAGTCGATCGGCATCGAGTTCGTCATCAATCCGCGCCTGGTTCGTGGACTGGACTACTACAACCGGACGGTGTTCGAATGGACCACGACCCGGCTTGGCGCACAGGGCACCATCTGCGGAGGCGGGCGGTATGATCCCCTGATCGGCATGCTGGGTGGTAAGCCCGCCCCGGCCTGCGGTTTTGCGATCGGCGTGGAACGCTTGCTTGAATTGCTGCGCGAATCGGGCGAGGCGCAGGTCGGGCCTCAGTGTGATGTCTATGTCGTGCATCAAGGCGAGGCAGCTCAGTCGATCGCCTTTACTGTGGCCGAAGGCTTGCGCAGTACCGGTCTTGATGTGGTGCTGCATGCCGGCGGAGGCAGTTTCAAGTCGCAGTTCAAGCGGGCTGATGCCAGCGGCGCCGAGTTCGCCGTGATCATCGGCGAGGATGAAGCAGCAGCCCGAACGGCCACGGTCAAGGCGCTGCGCTCGTCGGAATCAGGGCAGGGCAGCGGCGCGCAGCAGGCCGTGCCGATCGACGATCTGCCTGCTTATCTGGTCGATGCATTGGTCGCCGACAACGATTGACGTGTGTCGGTGCATGTCCAGCGTCTGGCGAATGACTTGCAGGCGCTGATCAGTCAGAACAATGAGGAATTGATGGCTTACGATTTACAGGAACAAGACCAGATCGACGCATTCAAGGCGTTCTGGAACAAGTATGGCAGCCTGCTGCTGACGGTGTTGACCGTGGTCTTGCTCGCGATTGCAGGCTGGCGGGCCTGGGGTTACTGGCAGCAAAAGCAGGCGGCTGGCGCCTCGGTTGTTTACGAGCAGCTGCGCGAAGCGGTCGAACGCAAGGACATCTCGAAGGTCAA
>CAIXXI010000327.1 GCA_903923345.1 uncultured Burkholderiales bacterium
GGCATCGATCATCCATCCGGCCAGCAGTGGGCCCGCGGCTGCAGCCAGGCTTCGCGGCACGGCGGTGAAACTGGCCGCGGCGGCCCGCTCGTAGGGCTGAACCACCGCCATCACGAAGGCATTGCGTGCCGGCACGTCCATTGAAGAGACCATGGCTCGCATGAAGAGGAGGGTCAGCGCCAGCCACAAGTCGGTGGCGAAAGCAGCCGCGATCAGGCACAGGCTGGCCGGGATATGGGTGAACACCATGGTGTTGATCAGGCCGATCCGCGCGGCGAGCTTCGAGGCCGCGAGCTGGGAAAAAGCACCGAGCAGCCCGCTGACAAAAAAGAAGCTCCCGGCCTGTGCCAGCGACAGACCGAAGCGCTGAAACAGCCACAGTGCCAGCATGGCGTTGAGGACCAGCCCGCCCGCAAAGGAGTCCAACGAGAACAGTGCGGCCAGCTTGACCACTCGCCTGCGGGACTCGCCCAGCGCGCGCGGCGGGCCCGTCTCCGAGCGATTGCTCGCAGTGGGCAGGCGCCGGTAGAGCATCCAGATCACCGCACCGAACAACCCATACACGATGAACGCCCCGCGCATTGCATCGAGCCGGCTGGCCCCGGTGAGTGCCGCCAGTCGATCAGGCAGCGCCGACGCCAACGCACCGAGCGCTGCACACAGGGTTCCGGTGAGCGCATAGCGGGCAAACAGCGCAGTGCGCTGGCTCGAATCGGATTGCTCCGCAAGCCGCGCATGCTCGATCGGCAGGAACACACTGACATCGCCCGAGCTTGGGTTGAGCGTGCCGATACAGGCGATGAGGATCAGCAGAAAGAAGCCCGTCAGCGTGGCAAAACCCAGCCCGGTGAGTGCCATCAGCACCGATGCACCCAGCAGCAGGCTGCGATCAGGCCAGCGGTGGCCCCAGGTTCCGACTGCCAGCGTGGCGGCTGCTGACCCGACCAGCGTCGCCGTGGCGATGGCGCCAATCTGCAGGCTGCTGAGTCCTTGTGCGAGCAGATAGACCGGCAGCAAAACAGACACCAGCCCATCGGCAAAACCGCGCAGCGCACGCGCTGCGAAAATCGCGGCAACGCCCTGTCCCCACTTGCCTGGCAATCTCATTTCCGACCCATCGATGCATGCCGAAGTGCTTTCATGCGCCATGATGCACGCGACGCCCAGCGCCTGAGCACGCCCGAATGCTCTTCAGCCAACATGACTGACCTTCTTTCGTCTGCCCCGATCCGCAGGCTTCGTCGCAGCAAGCTCTTCGTGCCGGGTAATCGGCCCGAGATCATGCGCAAAGCCGCGCAGACTCAGGCCGACATGCTTTCGCTCGATCTGGAGGACGCTGTTCCTCCGGCGCAAAAGCCTCAGGCACGCGCCGATGTCGCCGCATTCCTGGCTGATCCGGCCCACCGAGCAAAGGAAATCGTCGTGCGCATCAATGCGCGTGACACCGGGCTGATGGTGGCGGATCTGCTGGCGATCGGCGCGGCCCGCCCGCACCTGATCAACGTGCCCAAGGTCGAAGACGAGCGCGATCTGCACCTCGCCGACGACCTGCTTGCCCACATCGAAGCTGAGCACGGCTGGCCGATCGGTGGCATCGGGCTGATGCCGACCCTGGAGTCACCCCGGGGCATCCGGCGCGCAGCACAGCTGTGCCTCGCCTGTCCCCGCGTGGTCGCGGTCCAATTCGGAATGGGCGACCTGCGGGCCCGCACCGGGATGTCGACCGCCATCGAACACCTGCGCCCGGTGCGCACCCAGATCATGCTGGCCGCCGCCGAGGCCGGCATCGATGCACTCGATGGCGCGTATCCAGACATCAGCGATCTCGTCGGCTTCATGGCCGACGCCACCGAGGCAAACAGCTTGGGCTTTCGCGGCAAGAGCTGCATTCACCCGTCTCAGATCGAGGCCTGCAACAGCGCTTTCGGGCCGAGTGAGGCCGAAATCGAGGACGCGCGCGCGCTGTTGCTGGCCTTTGATGAGGCGCAAGCCCGGGGCGTTGGCGCGATCCGTTTTCGGGGCCGGCTGGTCGATGAGGTGCATCGAATCGATGCGCACCGACTGCTCGGCCTGGCGGGCCGGGGCGATGCATCGCGTTGAAGTGCAGACCGACTGGAAGCGGGTGGCTCGCCCAGCGCGCCCGTCTGGTCTAAACTGACTGAAAAGCTGCAGCCCACGAGCCGGCGGCAACACCTACAACACAGGGGAGATCTGCCTTGGACGCACTGAACACCCGTTCGCGGGCAACACTGGATGAAATGCGCGCCCGAATCGGCACCGAATTCGGCGTGTCCGAATGGATGCTGATCGATCAGGCGATGATCAATCAGTTCGCAAAGCTGACCCAGGATGAATATTTCATCCACACCGATCCGGAGCGCGCAGCCCGCGAAACGCCCCACGGCGGCTCGATTGCGCATGGTTTTCTGACCTTGTCGCTGCTGGCGCAGATGGGTTATCAGGTCTGCCCGCTGGTCGATGGCACCCTGTCAGGTGTCAATTACGGCTTCAATCGGCTGCGCTTCGTGTCTGCGGTTCGCAGCGGTTCGAGGGTGAGAGGCCACTTCCGGCTGAAAGATTTCGAGGTGCAGCCGGGTAAGCGCTGGACGGCGACCTGGGATGTCTCAGTGGAGATCGAGGGCGGCGACAAACCTGCCATCGTGGCCGAGTGGCTGGGTGCCGGCTTTCTTTGATGAATGAGTGATTGAAACGATCAGGCGGGTTTCCTGCAGCACGCAGGGCAGGTAGACTCATGGCCTAATAAAATCAAGATGGCGGCGCAAACGATGGGCGCAGCCGATGACAGGGAGAGAACACTTTGAA